>JANOZA010000319.1:0-10911 GCA_031429155.1 Verrucomicrobiota bacterium
CAACGGCTGGCGGGACAAATAACGACTGATGCTCTCACGCGGAATTTGCTACCTCACCGGTGCCGGCCCTGGCGACCTCGGCCTCGTCACGCTCCGGGCCAAAGAATGCATCGAGATCGCCGATGTCATCGCCTACGACTATCTCGTGAACAAAGAGGTCCTCGCGTGGGCGAGGCCGGACGCGGAGATCATCTACGTCGGCAAGCAGGCCGACCAGCACACGCTGCCGCAGGAGAGCATCAATGCGCTCCTCATTGCTAAAGTGAAGGCGGGCAAAATCGTCACCCGGCTCAAAGGTGGCGACCCCTATGTCTTCGGACGCGGCGGAGAGGAAGCCGAGGAACTTCATGCTGCGGGCTGTGACTTCGAAATCGTCCACGGCATTTCCTCCACCATCGCCGGGCCCGGCTATGCGGGCATCCCTGTCACGCATCGCGACCATTGTTCACAGCTCACGATTTTCACCGGCCACGAAGACCCGGAGAAGGAGGAAAGCTCACTCAATTTCACTCAACTCGCCAACACGCCCGGCACGCGGATTATGCTTATGGGCGTGGGCCGCATCGCCATCCTCGCGGGCAAACTCGTGGAGCACGGCGCCGCAGCGGACACGCCTGTCGCCCTCGTTCGCTGGGCGACCACGGGCCGCCAGGAAACGCTGACCGGCACGCTCGGAACCATCGCCGCACTCGTGGCTGAGCGCGGATTCAAAGCCCCCGCCGTTTGTGTAATCGGCGGTGTCGTTACTCTGCGCGACAAGCTCAACTGGTTCGAGCGCCGCCCGCTTTTTGGGAAGCGCATCGTCGTCACCCGCACCCGATCCCAGGCCGGGGACATCAGTCGCCAGCTCCGCGCGCTCGGCGGCGACACCTTTGAGCTGCCCACCATCCGGATTGAGCCGCCGGTGGATCAAATGGAATTTGGCCGCATCGTGCAGGAGGCGCACACTTACGAGTGGATCATCTTCACCAGCCCCAACGGAGTTTCCGCGTTCTTTGATCTCTTCTTCAAGCTCTACAAGGACGCGCGCGACATCGGTGGGGCGAAGCTCGTCGCCATCGGTCCCGGCACGGAGAAAAAACTCAAGGAATACCACCTCAGCGCCGAGTTCGTGCCTCAGAAAGCAGTAGCCGAGGCCCTGGTAAAGGAATTGATCGAGCACGCCGGCGGCATCGAACACCAAACGGTGCTATGGGTCCGCCCCGCCGAAGCGCGCGACGTCATCGCCGCCGCGCTGACGAAGCACGGTGCCATCGTGGATGAAGCCACGGCCTACCGCACCGTGCCGGAGACGAGTGATCTAACCGGTGGGCAGGCCCGCTTTCGTGAAGAGGGGGCCGACGTCATCACTTTCGCCAGCAGCAGCGCCGTGGACAACTTTCTCGCCCTCGGTCTCCCGATTCCCAAGAACTGCAAAATTGCCAGCATCGGCCCCGTCACCACCACCGCGCTCAAGCGTCACAAGCTCAAGCCGCACATCGAGGCTAAACAGCACGACATCCCGGGCCTCGTAGAGGCCATCCGGCTGTTTTTCGCGGCGAAGTAGCCGGGATTCTTTCGGCGAATCCGGCGCACGGGGGCCATCCACGACCGGCAGATCTCCGGCTGGTTCCGTTAATAGTGCGCGGCCCTTGACGCTCCGGTGTCCGGCCCTACGATCCGCGCCTCTTTCCCACCCCATGAACATCCACGAATACCAGGCCAAGGAACTCTTCTCTAAATTCGGCGTGCCCACGCCCGACGGCAAAGTCGCTGCTACAGCAGCGGAGGCACAGGCCGCCGCTATGGAATTGGGCGGTGCGGGATTGGTGGTCAAAGCCCAGGTCCACGCGGGCGGGCGCGGCAAAGGAACATTCAAAAACGGCTTCAAGGGCGGAGTCCATCTCGCGGATACGGCGGAGAAGGTAGGCGAGATCGCCGGCAACATGCTCGGACAAGTGCTGGTGACGCATCAGACGGGCGAAGAGGGCAAGCTGGTGAGCAAGGTGCTCATCGCGAAGTCCGTGGATATTAAGAAGGAATACTACCTCGCCATTCTCATAGACCGTGCCACGCAGCGTCCGGTCATTGTCGCCAGCGCAGAGGGCGGCGTGAATATTGAAGACGTCGCGGAGCACAACCCCGGGGCGATCATCTCGACGGGCATTCACCCGACACTCGGACTTCAGTCCTATCAGACCCGGAAAATTGCGCGGCAGATTGGCCTCGGCGGCGACAAGCTCCGGGCTTTTGAGAAATTGCTCACTGCGCTCTACCGCCTCTTCATCGAGAGCGACTGCTCCATGGTGGAAATCAATCCGCTGGTGGAGACGCCGGACGGCCAGATTCTCGCGCTGGATGCGAAATTCAACTTCGACGATAACGCGCTCTACCGGCACAAGGACATTGAGGCGATGCGCGACATTACCGAGGAGGATCCCCGCGAAGTGGAGGCTTCCAAGTTCAATCTGAATTACATCGGGCTGGATGGGAACATCGCGTGCATGGTCAACGGCGCGGGCCTCGCAATGGCGACGATGGACATCATCAAGCTTCACGGCGGCGATCCGGCAAACTTCCTCGACGTCGGAGGCGGCGCGAACGAAGAGCAGGTGAAGCAGGCGTTTCGCATCCTCTGCGGTGATCCGAAAGTGAAGGCGATCCTCGTGAATATTTTCGGCGGCATCATGAAGTGCGACGTCATCGCGCAGGGCATCATCAATGCGGCGAAGGAGATCGGCCTTAGCCTCCCGCTCGTGGTGCGTCTGGAAGGGACGAACGTGGAGCAGGGGCGCGCGCTGCTCGGCTCCAGCGGCCTGACATTGACCACGGCCACCGACCTCACCGACGCTGCGCAAAAAGTCGTGGCTGCTGCGAAGGCTGCGTGATTTTCCATCTCCAGCCCGCCTCACCATGAGTGATAAGGAACGCGAAGTCTTTTCCAGCCTTGAGCGCAGCGGCATTGTTGCGGTGCTCATCATTGAAAAGGTGGAGCACGCGGTGCCTGTCGCGGAGGCGCTGTTGGCTGGCGGAGTGGATGCAATGGAACTGACGCTGCGCACGCCGGCGGCCATCGGGGCGCTGAAGGAGATCCGCGCAAAGGTGCCGCAAATGATGGCGGGGATCGGCACCATTCTGACTACCGATCAGGTGCAGCAGGTCGTGGACTGCGGCGGAGCATTCGGAGTTTCGCCGGGAATGAATCCCCGCGTCGTCGAGGCAGCCATTACGGCGGGCCTGCCGTTCGCGCCGGGGATTTGCACGCCGTCTGATATTGAGCGTGCGCTGGAGTATGATCGCCGGCTGTTAAAGTTTTTCCCGGCAGAACCCTGCGGCGGTCTGAAGTATCTCGAAGCTATCGCTGCGCCTTACCAGCACCTTGGCGTGAAGTATGTCCCCCTCGGTGGCGTCAATGAAGCGAACTGCGCCGCGTGGTTCGCCAGCCGCCACGTCGGCTGTATCGGGGGCTCATGGCTGGCCTCGAAGGAGATGATCGCCGCCGGCGACTGGGAGGGGATCGCCGCAGTGGCGAGGCGCGTCGTCGCCATTCGGAAGGGAGAATGATCGCAGCGTCCCCTCCGGGCTGCTTCTTTTGATCAAAGCCAGTTTCGGCGGCGGAAGAACCAGATGGTGAGACCGCCGATGGCGAGAAAGATGAGCCAGACGAAGGCATAACCCCACGGCCAGTCATACTCCGGCATTTGGAGGTTCATCCCATACACGCCGGCGACGAATGTGAGGGGCAGGAATATAGTGCTCAGGGCAGTGAGGACTTTCATGACCTCGTTCATACGCTGTGCGAGGACTGCCTGATGATACTCCCGCATGGCGGTGACGGACTCACGCAGCCGGTCCGCGGTTTCGATGGCATGCCACGAGTGATCGTAGAGGTCACGCAGAAAAGGTGTGAGGGAGGGAGTGAGCAGTTCGCTCTCGGTGTGCTGCAGGGTTACAATGAGTTCCCTCATCGGTCGCACCGTCCGGTAGAGAAAATGGGTGGCCGAGCGCAATGCATGGATATCGGCGAGTGAGACGGTCGTGTCCGGTTGTGTCAGCGCCTCGTCCTGACTGGCGACTCTTTCCTCAACCTGCGCGAGAGCGGCGAGGTAGTGATCGAGAATGGCATCGAGCAGAGCCCACATCAGATAATCCGGCCCCCGGCTGCGCAGCCTCCCTTTTCCATCTTTGAGCCGCTGGTGGACCGGTGCGAAGACTGCGCTGGGAGCTTCGTGGAAAGTGATCACTACACGATCCGTCAAAATCAGTGAAAAGTGCTGGAGATCGAACGGCTCTGTGCAGTCGTCAGTGGTGAGCGTGAGTTGCTTGGCGGTGACGAAAAGGTAACTGCCGAAATCCTCCATCTTCGGCGGCTGATTGGTGTTGAGAATGTCGTCCTGGACCAGCGGGTGGATGCCGTAGGCTTCGAGGAGTTCTCCGATTTTCTCCACGTCGTGAAGTCCGGTGACCATGATCCACGCGGGGCTGTCCTTGCCCTCAAATTCAACGCAGTCCGCCACCGTTCCGGACTGCAATTCCCGCACGTCGTCGGCGGTATAGTCAGTGACCCTGAACGTGACCTGCTGAACGCGCTGTTCCCCCACATGGACAAGCGAGCCCGGGGACATCGCTGGCGGGCGGGGATCGTGACGCGGGTGCAGGGAAAACCGCCGGCGCTTTGCGCCACGGGCTTTGGATTTGGGAACGTCGGACATGCCGCACCTTTGCACGCATGCCGTGGTGATTGCCAAGCCGTTGATGCTTCCCTGAGTCCTGAAATTAGTTCATGTCGGTTGATAATTCTGCTTTACAAAACCTCATAAGTCTTGTTTTTATAAGAAACCTCCCTTCCTCGAAGCAATGCAGACCTCAGAGCTCACCCCGCACGGATATGTCCTGGCTATTCCACCGCAAATCCAGGGCTCGGTCGCAGGGGATTTTTTCAATGATCTGCTCCGGGGGCTGATCCATAAGCAGAATAACTTTCTCGCCGTCATCCAGGGATTCTCCAGTTTGATCCTGATGGGCGATGGTCTGGACCCGGGGATCAAGGAAAACCTCGACCACATGAAGGAGGCCGTGCAGGGGGCCACCGGATTATCCGAGCGGTTCCTTGCCGCTTCGGGCTGCGTTCGCGTCAATCCCCAGTCAATCCAGTTGATGGATTACATTCCCCTCATTGAGAATAACCTGAGACTGCCTTGTCAGCGGCTGGGGGTGCAGTTTCAACTCAATATCAGCCCCGGTCTGCCGCCGGTGAGCGCAGATAATGGCCGCCTGAAAGACGTTCTCATCGAGATCATTTTGAACGGAGCCGAGGCCGTGGTCACCAGCGGAAAGCCCGGTGTGGTGGGGCTCGATATTCTGCCGCCCGGCCAGGTTCCGGGCGGGCGTCCGGGTTGTGTGGATATCTTCGTGAGAAACACCGGCACGAACATCGCTCCGGAGAAACTGCCTGATTTCTTCAAGCCCTTCAAAAGCACCAAGGACAGCAAGCACTACGGCATCGGGCTCACCATTGCTGCCGTGCTCCTCGCACAAATGGGCGGCACCCTCGGAGTGAAGGCGGATGCGGAAGCGACCACCTTCTGGATCAGTTTGCCCGCAGTGTAAGACGCGCCGGGGGAGGATGCGCGCCCCCAGGCATGGAGCGTTGGAGGACTTGCGTGCGTTGAAAGCTGCGCTGCGGAACTCAATTTCCCGGTTCGTAGGGTGTTTCCTGTCCGAAGCATAAGAAAAATCCCTATTTTGTTCTTGGCAAATCCCCTGGGTTCTGGCAAAACGCTCCTGAAACCTTCAATAATCCTATGAAGACGCCGCTGCTCCACATCCCAATCGCAGTCCTATTGGCCGCAGTTCCTGCCGTTTTTGCCGGAGATCCGCCCAGCGGCATGGAGGTCTATAACAAAGGCCGGGCCGCTCTTGAGAAAGGCGATGTCGTCACGGCGAGGCAGTGTTTTGAACAACTTCTTAGAGCGAAGCCGGATTTCGATCTGGCCCGCATCCAACTCGCGCAGGTTGTGGTGGCCGAGCGCGAGTTGGCGAAGATTCCGCAGTCGCTCAAAGTAGCGCGCAAGGAAACCGTGCTACGCATGGAACTCAGCAGCGTGCCGCTCGAAGAGGCCGCCGCCGCTGTGACTCGTGCGCTGGAGAGGGCAGGGGGCGGCAGCGAAAAGTGGACGGTCCGGCTTGGCGGGCATCTGCCGGAGACGGTCAGCCAGCGCAATGTTGCCCTGAGTGCCGCGGAGTCCAGCGTGGACAATGTCCTCGAAGCTCTCGGCTTCGCGGGCGGAGTGCAGTTCTCCTACACTGCCGAAGGATTGGCGGTGCGCGAAGCTAACGGCCAGGCTCGCGGTAAGTTCGACGCTGGCGATCCCAGGGCCCCGGATATGTCCGCCGCGGCGAAGAAAGTCGTCCTCGACCGCATCGTGTTCCAGGAAGCCAGCCCCGCAGAGGCGCTTCTGTTCCTCCAGCGCAAGTCTGCCGAACTCTCCGGCGGCCGCCTCAAACCCCTTTTCGTGATCCGTCATGACATCGCCCCGGGGGGCGCAGTCACCCTCGATCTCCGCAACGTCAGTCTCCACGACGCAGTGGGTGCAGTGTGCGTATTGGCGGATCTGGAAGCGAAGTGGTACCCCTGGGGTGCCGGGATTGGCAGCAGACAGGCTCCGGCCGCTGTCGTCGGTCAGACCGAAAAGGAAGAGACGGCTCGATAGCTGCAGTTTCCTAATGGTCAGGCCGACAACGTTCCCGGCACCTCCCGCCACTTCATTTCTTGAATTCGCCGCCTCCCGTGGCCGCAGGGCGAGTTTAGTTGGTGCGCGGCGAAGCCCCTCTGATTCAAAACTTCGCGGAACGCAGCACGCGGACGTCGGACTCGAAAACGATCATGCCATAGCGGGGGAAGAATTCTCCCTCCAAACGGGTGAGGAGGGTCTCGGCGGATGAGGGCTGCAGCACGATCTCGATCTGCACATTGGCAAACTCCTTCATCTCGCCGGTGCGCTCGCCGCCGGCGCCCGCCCCCTCGACGGGGAAGTTGGTCCATCCGTGCGCGCCGATTTGACGGAGCAGGGTCTTCACTGGTTCGAGCGCGTAGGCTTCGCAGACGATGGTGACGAGTTTCATCGGGTGAGTGCTCATGGATTCAAGGGTAGAGGGCGCGGGCGATTTCGAAGTAGATGGGGATGCCGAGGGTGATGTTGAAGGGGAAGGTGATGGCCAGTGAGGAGGTGAGGTAAAGCGTGGGGTTGGCTTCTGGCAGGGATATGCGGATGGCGGCGGGCGCGGCGATGTAGGAGGCGCTCGCGGAGAGCACCCCGAGCAGGGTGGCTCCGCCGAGTTCGAGGCCGGTGAATTTTCCGAGGAGCACGCCGAGCGCGCCGTTCAGGATCGGGACGAGGATGCCGAAGCCGAGCAGGAAAGGGCCGACTTTCCGCAGGTCGCCGACGCGCCGTCCGGCGACTACGCCCATCTCGAGAAGGAAGAGCGCGAGCACGCCCTGGAACGGCGTGACGAAGAATGGCTCGACCTTTTTCATCCCCGGCTCGCCGCACAGAAACCCTACGACGAGCGCGCCGACGAGCAGGAAGATGCTGCGTCCGAACAGCGTCTCGTGTACGGCAGTCCGCAGCGATGCGCTCGATGATTCTCCGGCCTTCTTCATGGCCATTTTTCCGAGCACCACGCCGACGAGGATGGCGGGAGCTTCCATGACGGCGAGAAACGCGGTGGCGTAGTTCTCGAAGGGTTGGTCAATGGATTTGAGATAGTTCGTCGCGGCGATGAAGGTGACTGCACTGACCGATCCGTAGTGCGCGGCGATCGCTGCGGCATCCACTCCGGGAAGTCTTCCGCCGAATCGCAGCAGCGGATAAGTCCACAGCGGGATGAGCGCGCCGAGTGCCATCGCAGCCAGCCCGGGAAGCCAGACCCTGGCGAGGCCGGCTTCCGAAATGGCGACGCCGCCTTTGAAGCCGATCGCGATCAGCAGATAGATGGTGAGGCCGACGTAGAGCGGCTCGGGAAACTTCAAATCACTCTTAGTGAGCGCGCCAATGAGGCCGAGGACGAAGAAGAGGACTGCCGGCGAGAGGAGATTGGCCTGGATGGCGGTGAGGATGTCCATGTGACTTTAGTTCATGTCGAGAGCGGCTTCACGGGCTGGAGGAGGTGAGTTTTGTGCGCAGTGAGTCGAGTTGGAGTCTTAGTGGAGTTGAGGCTTGGTGGCGCGGGTTCAGAAATCGAAGAGGTCTCCGAGGAAACTCTTCTTCTTTTTCTTGCCGTGGCTGTCGTAGCCGGGTTGTTGACTGCGACGACGGTAGTCCTCATCATCGTCGTCATCGTCATCGCGGCGCCTGTAGTCCCGCTGCGGTGGCGGCATCGGTGGCGGCAGCGCGCCTGTCATGCCGGCTGCCGGAATGGCCGCAGGAGGCGCGGCGGTGAGGCCGGAGCGTTCGATGATTTTATCCAGTTCTCCGCGGTCGAGCCAGACGCCGCGACAGGTCGGGCAGAAGTCAATTTCGACTCCCTGACGGTCGGCCATGGACAGGGCGATATTGCATTTGGGGCAGTTCATGTGTGTGTGTGTGTTTGGGGGTTACGATTGTGGAGGCTCGGGGTCAGGAGCGGGGTCAGGGCCCGGGTGGGGGATTGCCGTGGTGCGGGGCCAGACCAGCGAAGCGACTACGGAGGCTGCGAGCACCACAATGATGACCCCCAGCGACACCACGGTGTCTATCTTATAGGCCGTGTGGCCGAGGAACATCTTCACGCCCACAAACGTGAGGACCACGCCGAGCCCGATCTTGAGGTAGTGAAACTTGTTCATCACCCCGGCCAGAGCGAAGTAGAGTGAGCGCAGACCGAGGATGGCGAAAACGTTCGAAGTATAGACGATGAACGGGTCGGTCGTGACCGCGAAAATGGCCGGGATGGAATCCACGGCGAAAATCACGTCAGAGATCTCGATGAGCAACAGCACGACGAACAGCGGGGTGGCCATGCGCACGCCGTTTTCACGCACGAAGAACTTGTCGCCGCGGTAATCACTGGTCACCGGCATTAGCCTCTTGAACCACTTTACGACCGGGTTGCGTTCAGGATGAATTTCCTCTTCGCGTTTAAAGATCATCTTGATCCCGGTGAGGATCAGGAAGGCGCCGAAGACATAGATGATCCACGCGAATTTCGCGATGAGCACCGAACCCGCGCCGATCATGATGGCCCGCATGATGAGGGCTCCGAGGATGCCCCAGAAAAGCACCCGGTGCTGGTACTGCGGCGGCACGGCGAAATACGAAAACAGCAGCGCGAAGACGAAGATATTGTCTATGCTCAACGAATACTCGATGAGGTAGCCGGCGGTGAATTCGAGAGCCCTATCGGCCCCCGCATAGTGCCAGATGCCGAGATTGAACAGCATCGCCATGGTAACCCATGCGACTGTCCAGCCCATCGCTTCGCGGGCGGATACGACGTGCGATTTGCGGTGAAATACTCCGAGGTCCAGCGCCAGCATGGCGAGTACGAAGACGTGGAATCCGATCCAAAGCCAGGTTTTATCAATCATGTATCGTCAGAGAAAATAGTAGGGAGTTGAGTGTTGTGGGGGGACTTACGTGGGTTGCGACAATGGACGGGAGGAAACCCCGGAGCGGTCATTACGGATCCGCTTTTGAGCCCGCTGCGACAGAGTGTCCTGGAGGCTGCGGACCAGCTTTGTGAGCGCAGCCCTCAGCGTGTGGTCTGAGGCTTCGGCCATCACGTCAGGTCCGGGCGTGACGAGGTGGGCGGAGATGCGGAACGGCGGACTCTTGTCTTTCTGACGCTCGACAAGGATTCGGGCTTCGGCGATGCGCCGTTGAGTGCCGAGGGCTGCGAGTTCAGACTCCACCAGAGCGGTGAAGGAATCGGAGGGCTGGTGGAAGCGGTGTTGGAGTATCAGTTTCATGGATGCGCCGTTGTTCGCCCGGATTTAGAGTTTGAAAAATACTCAATCTCGAACGATCCATTCCAGATTATGGAATCATCAAGTTTGGAACCCGGCTGGCTCAATTTCCATCACCTGCGCTATTTTCACACGGTGGCCGTCGAAGGCAGCCTGCGGGGCGCGGCGGAAAAGCTCCGGGTTTCGCAGCCGTCCATGTGTACGCAGATCAAACAACTTGAGGCAGCGCTGGGCGAGCGCCTGTTCCGCCGCAGCGGGCGCTCGCTCGTGCTCACGGAGTTCGGCCGCATCGTGCAGACTTACGCCACGGATATTTTTGCGCTCGGCCAGGAACTGGTCACCGCGACCAAGCGGGGGGCGTCCGGGCGGACGATGCGGCTCCAGGTTGGAATCGTGGATTCATTTCCCAAGCTGCTCAGTCTGGACATCCTTCGACCTGTGTTTAGTCACGATCCGGCCGTGCTGCTTTCCTGTCAGGAAGGGAAGCTCGATGACTTGCTCGGCCAGTTGGCTGCTCACCGGCTTGATGCCGTGCTTTCCGATGAACCTCCTCCCACTCAGGGAAGCGTTAAGACCTTCACGCACCCGCTGGGTTCGAGTGGTGTCAGCTTCTGTGCCACTCCCGCCCTGGCCAGGCGGCTGAAGGGCCGCTTCCCCTCGAATTTGCGCGGGGCTCCAGCGCTCTTGCCCGCGCACAATACGCCGCAGCGTCGCGAGTTGGATGAATGGTTTCGCCAGGCCCGGGTGGAACCGCAGGTAGTCGGCGAATTTGCCGACGCTGCACTCGCAAAGATAGTGGCCAGTGAAGGCGTTGGTTTCACTGCCGTGCCGAGCATCGTCGCGGCGGATGCAGTGGAGCGATACGGTTTTCAAGTTCTCGGAAGAACCGAGACCTGTCGCATCCATCTTTACCTCATCACTGCGGAGCGCCGCATTGAGCACCCCGTGGTGGTCGCCATCGCGAAGAAGGCAGGAGAAGCGCTCTC
>JANOZA010000320.1:0-4818 GCA_031429155.1 Verrucomicrobiota bacterium
ATACCGGGCCAGCAATGGTGTGATATGGTCAAGGTATCGCTGCTGGATTTCCGCTGCCGTCCAGATGTTACGCACGTCCGCGGCTTTCATGCCCTCACTTAGCTTGATAGCGTCCGCGAGCGCGTCCTTCTGTTTGAGGAAATCCAGCAGCGATACCTTGACCATATCACACCATTGCTGGCCCGGTATTCCGGCAGACCGGAAACAGAAATCAAGGAACTCATCGCGTCGCGCATTACCCCCAAGCTCTCCTGGGAAATCGTTATCTCGAGAGAGATGGGAATGCAGGATGGCATTCTCCTTCGCGCCGCATTGGAAAAAGCAGAGCTCGGCACCTGGCAGGAGCTGCGCGGACGCATCGGTGGCGTGGTCTTCAAAGACTCCTTCGCCCGGCGCTATCCGTCCACCGTACCGCTATTCCACTTTGCGGGCAAGCTCGGCGAACTGCCCGGCAAGCCAGAGGCCGACCTGCAGGGCGTATGCGGAGTCGAAAAGTACTACAACGACCTGCTCAAAGGCACCCCTGGTCAGCGCGTACTCGTAGTGGATGGACTCAACAACGAACTCGCGGCGTATCGCGGTGAGGTCACCAAACCCGTGCATGGCGCCAGCATTCGCACCACCTACGATGCCGGCCTGCATGAACTCGTTCTCAAGGAACTCGATCTTCCATCGGAGCGGCCAGACGAGTTCAGCGTATCGCAGATGCGACCCAACCGCGTGATCGTCGTGCTCTTCGATCCGAAAACGATGGCCCTGCGCGCCGTGGTGACCCGGGACTTCACCCGCAAGCCTGACGCCGGACCGTTGCTGATGAACGACGCGATGGAGTATGTCTATGAGCCTGGATCCACCATCAAAATTGCAACTATTTTGGCCGCCCTGAGTAATGGCAAAGTAAGCCCGGCGACCACGATTTCCATAGACCCCGACGGTGACAAAACCTACGACGACGAAGACATCGAGCCAATCGAAGACGATCACGCCTTCCCACAGCTAACTGTGGAGGGAATCATGATCCACTCCAGCAACATCGGTGCCTACAAGCTCGCCCGGCAAGTCGGTCTCAAGCGCTTCCGGGAATATATTGAAGAACTGGGCTTCGCAAAAACCACCGGCGTCAATCTGCCGCTGGAGCAGCGCGGATGGTTTCCTAAGCAGTGGAACATGCAAAGTCTATCGCGTTCGGCTTACGGTTATGCCTACTCAGTGACTCCGGCTCAAATGTGCGCACTGCTCGGCTGTATGCTTAATGACGGTCAATGGCGTCCGCTGCGCACGGCGGAGGCATGGACCGACGAGCAGGGCCGCACACTCGAAGAGATCGAAGGCCCCGCTCCGCGCCAGCCGATAACGGCCACCGCCGCCCGCCAGGTCAGGCAAATGCTTGTTCAAGTGGTGGAAAAGGGCACCGCCAAACTCGCCCGCAGCGACTTTTACGAAATCGGAGGCAAGACGGGCACCGCCAACAAGATCAATCCCGTTACGAAGGCCTACGACAGACATCGTCAGGTCGTCAGCTTTCTCGGATACATCTCCGCAGGTGATGGTCCCCGCCTCGGGGGCATCGTCATCGTGGATGAACCGAAACTCGACGAACACATGAACTACGGCGGGCGTCTCGCCGCACCGCTCTTCCGCCGCATCGCGGAAAAGGCCATGGCCTATTACGACGTGCCCGCGCAGTTCGCGGTGAATGAAAGACCCGCGGTGAAAAAATCAAAATGAATCTCAAGGACATACTGGACGGCGTTGGCAGAGTGAGCACTTTTGGTCCCCTCGACAAGGAGATCTCAGCGCTGACAGTGGATTCGCGTGAAGCGAAAGAGGGCACGTTGTTTGCCGCTATTCGCGGAGAGAAGGCAGATGGCCATGACTTCATTGACACGGCGAGGGCGAATGGAGCCTCAGCCATCATGGCCGAACGCGATGTTCCTCAACTCTACCGCGACACCTGGCTTCAGGTGCCGGACAGCCGCAAAGGAATCGCCGAGGCCGCCGACACTCACTATGGCCGGCCCTCTGACGACCTGCTCGTCTGCGGCATCACGGGCACGAATGGCAAAACCACCACGGCCTTTCTTCTGCACCATCTCCTGACAGAATGGAAAGGCCGCTGCGGGCTCATCGGCACGGTGAAATACGATACCGGGCTAGGTGCCCAGCCATCGTCCCACACCACACCGGACTGGATCGCCGTTCAGCGCCTGCTTTCAGAAATGCGCACCAATGGCTGCCGCGGAGTGGCCATGGAAGTCAGCAGTCATGCCCTCCACCAAAGCCGTGTGCATGGCGTTCGTTTTGATGCCGGTATCTTCTCCAATCTCACCCAGGACCACCTCGACTATCACGGGACCATGGAGGACTACTTCATGGCCAAAGCCGGACTGTTCGAGCACATGGTCAATCAGGGCGGGCCGAAGAAACCGTCAGCGATCATCAACAGCGAGGATCCCTATGGCCGTCGGTTGGTCCAGATGTTCGAAGGCAAGCTGAACATCGTAAAATACGGCATGGGATTGACCGCCGACTTCCGCGCTACCGACATGCGCACGCAAGTGACCGGAACCCAGTTCACCCTGGAAGCCCGCGGGAGAACATTCCTCGTCCGGACGCCACTGATCGGCCGGTTCAATGTTTATAACACTCTCGCCGCTATCTCTGCGGCGTGGGCCATGGGACTCAACCTTCGCGAAACAATCACGAACATATCCCGCGCCCCTCAGGTGCCGGGCCGGATGCAGAGTGTTGCGGACGCCAAACCATTCCGGGTTTTCGTGGACTATGCGCATACACCGGATGCTCTGGAAAGCGCGCTCAAAACGCTCAAGGATCTCGAGCCGCGCCGTATCATCACGGTATTTGGCTGCGGCGGAGACCGCGACCGGACCAAGCGCCCGAAAATGGGAGCCGTATCCGAGCGCCTTAGCAGCTACAGCATCGTCACCAGCGACAATCCCCGCAGCGAAGACCCGGAGCGCATCATCTCTGAAATCCGGGCCGGCATGGCGGGTGAACGCGTGGAGAGCATCGTGGATCGCCGTGAAGCAATAGCCAAAGCCATCAGCCTCGCAGGCGGCGGTGATGTGGTGCTCATCGCGGGCAAGGGCCACGAACAAGGCCAGATCTTCGCCAAAGAGACCCTGCCATTCGATGACGTTCGAGTCGCCCAGCAAGTACTGCGCGACTGGGTGCTTCCTGACCGCGAATACCGAAAATGAAACCCATGACCCTGGAAACAGCAGCAGACTGGAGCGGCGGCGTCCTCGTGCAGGGCAGCGCCGGTCTTAGAATTGCGGCTGTATCCACGGACACGCGAGCCATTCCTGAAGGCGCGCTCTTCATCGCGCTGTCTGGCGAGAAGTTTGATGCACACGACTTCCTGCAGCAAGCCGTGGCCGGTGGTGCCGGTGCGCTGATGGTGAGCCGCCGTGATGGCTATCCGGAAGGCACACCAGTCATCAGGGTTGAGGATACTCTTGCCGGACTTCAGCGCCTGGCGCGCAACTATCGCCGCGACTGGGGTGGCATCGTCGTCGGCCTAACAGGAAGCAACGGCAAGACCTCCACCAAGGACTTAACCCATGCCATCCTCAGTCAACGATGGAAAGTAAACGCGACGAAGGGCAATCTGAATAACCACATCGGACTGCCACTCACGGTGCTGGCAACGGGGGCGGAAGATAAGATCGCCGTGTGCGAAATGGGGATGAATCATCCGGGAGAGATTGCGCCGCTCGCGGCGATCGCCGCACCGGATGTCGCTATTATTACCAATGTAGGCACCGCGCACATTGAATTCATGGGCAGCCGCGAAGCCATCGCGGTAGAGAAGGGAATGCTCGCCGAAGCTGTCCACGAAAGCGGCTGCGTGGTGCTCAACGCCAACGACCAATTCACTCCGTCCATCGCACGCCGGAGCGGTGCGAAAGTGATCACTGCCGGCATCGAGACTGGCGATGTGAGGATCACGGGACTCATCACTGATGCGACCGGGAGCCGGTTCACACTGACCCTTCCGGATCAGTCCTTTGCTCAGGTGCATCTTCCGGTGCCGGGTCGCCACATGGCGGGAAATGCCGCACTGGCTGCCGCGGCAGCTTTTCATCTCGGCATGAGAGTCGAGGAAATCGCTGCGGGACTGGCGTCCGCACAGCTCACCAGAGGACGGCTGCAGCTTCGCAGCGCCGGAGGTCTTACTTTTATAGACGACTCCTATAACGCCAACCTGGACTCGATGCGGGCTGCTCTTGAGACCCTCGCGGGATTTATGTGCAGCGGCAGGCGCATCGCTGTGCTGGGCCGCATGGCGGAACTGGGAAGTCACGCCGAACAGAACCACCTCGACGTCGGTAAGGCCGCGCAACATCACGGAGTCGAACTCTGCGTTGTCGGCACGACCGACGCACCGCACATCGCCGAAGGCTTTCTCTCCGCGGGCGGAAGTCGCGCCGCGCTGCATTCATTTCCCGACTGTGCGTCCTGTGCGGAGCATCTCCGCCGTATCGCCACCCCTGCGGATCTCATCCTCGTCAAAGGCAGCCGCTCCGCAGCGATGGAAAATGTCATCGAACTCCTAACCGCCTGACACATGCTTTACTGGATTTACCAAGTCTTCCGAGGCAGCGACTTCTGGCTCTCAAAGCTGACGAATGTCTTCCAGTATCAGACGTTTCGCGGCGTGGCGGCGTGCCTGATCGCTTTCGTGCTCAGTCTGCTGCTGGGCGACAGAGTAATCCGTAAGCTGATCTCCCTGAAGATAGGCCAGCCTGTCCGGACCGCTGAGGAAGTGCATAAGCTGTTCGAACTGCACGGCAG
>JANOZA010000321.1:0-12655 GCA_031429155.1 Verrucomicrobiota bacterium
TGGGAGAGCGGGCCGGCTCCACTGGGGTATGGTGACGGGGATGAGGCGACGGTGGTGGATTACGGGCCAAGTGCGTCGTCGAAATACATCACGACTTACTTCCGGCGGCACTTCTCGGTCGTGGAGCCGGGGGATTTTCCAGAGTTGCAGGTGGATGTGCTGCGGGATGACGGCGCGGTGGTTTATTTGAATGGCGTGGAGGTCTTCCGCACGAACATGCCGTCGGTCAGCATCACTGCGTCCACGCTGGCGATGGGGGCGAGCGGGGCGGATGAGAGCACGCGGTTTTATAGTCAGGTCATTCCCGGGTCGCTGCTGGTGGCGGGGGATAATGTGATCGCCGTGGAGATTCACCAGGACAGCGCCAGCAGCAGCGACATCAGTTTCGATCTGCGCCTCACGGCGGCTCCGCCGGCGCTGGTGCCGAAGGGGGCGGCATGGCGTTATCTGGATAATGGCGTGGACCCTGGAGCAGGGTGGGCGGATGCGGCGTTCGTTGACAGCGCGTGGCTGGAGGGGCGCGGGCCGCTGGGCTATGGGGATGGCGACGAGAAGACGGTGGTGGGTTTTGTGGACACGGACCCGGTGACGGCGGGCGATCAGAAGAATATCACGACGTGGTTCCGCCGGAAGTTCACAGTCGCGGATCCGTCGGGCATCGAGGGACTGATGCTGGACCTGCTGCGCGATGACGGCGCGGTCGTTTATCTGAACGGCACGGAAGTGGCGCGCTCGAATCTGCCGGCCGGGGCGCTGCTGCCGACGACGCCCGCGAGCGGAACGGCGACGAATGCGCAGGAGTCCTCTGCTTACGTGACGGCGACGGTGTCCCCGTCGCTGCTGCTGGCCGGCGAGAATGTGCTGGCGGTGGAACTGCACCAGGATTCCCCCACCAGCGCGGACATCAGTTTCGACCTGCGGCTTTACGATCTCACGCCCGCGCTCTCCCGGGGGCCGTATTTGAACCGCTGCTCGTCCTCCGAAGTGACCGTGCGCTGGCGGACGAATCTACCGACGAATACCGTCGTCCGCTGGGGCACGGTCGAGGGGACGCTCGATCAATCCTTCACCGATGCGGCGCTGACCACGGAACATGTGGTGCGGCTCACCGGCCTGGCGGCGGAGACGCGGTATTATTATTCCATCGGGCGCACGGTGGAGACCTACGCGGCGGGGCCGGAGATTTACTTCGTGACGCATCCGCCGGCGGGCAGCGTGCGACCCTTCCGCTGCTGGGTGCTGGGCGACAGCGGCACGGGCAACAGCACCGCCCGCGCCGTGCGGGATTCGTTCACCACATGGAATGGCAGCGCGCATACGGACCTCGTGCTCATGCTGGGCGACAACGCCTATAACAGCGGGCTGGACAGCGAATTCCAAGCGAACCTCTTCGACATCTACCCGCAGACGCTGCGCAACACGGTGGTCTGGCCCACGCTGGGCAATCACGAGGCTATGAATGCCGACTCGCCCACGGAGACCGGCCCGTATTACAACAATTTCACCATGCCCGTGGCGGGCGAATGCGGCGGCATCGCATCCGGCGTGCGCGCCTACTACTCGTTCGACTACGCGAATGTCCACTTCATCTGCCTCGACTCCCAGGACACGCCGCGCTCCACCACGGGGACGATGGCGCAGTGGCTCATCGCCGATCTCGATGCGACGAATCAGGAATGGATCGTCGCCTTCTGGCACCATCCGCCTTACACCAAAGGCACGCATGATTCCGACAGCGCGTCCGACTCCAGCGGGCGCATGATCCAGATGCGCGAGCAGATCCTGCCCATTCTGGAAAGCCGCGGCGTGGACCTCGTGCTCAACGGCCACAGCCACACCTACGAGCGCACGAAGTTCCTCAACGGTCACTACGGATTCAGCGGTACGTTCAGTGATGCGGCGCATGTCGTGCAGCCCGGCGACGGCGATCCCGCTGGCAACGGAGCCTACATCAAAGTGACAGGGCCGAACGCCGGCGCAGTGTACACCGTGACCGGCAGCGCCGGGCAGGCGGGCAACAGTTTCGGCCTCGGGCATCCGGCGATGGTGAAGGCGCTGGCGCAGGCCGGCTCTGTAGCGGTGGATGTGAACGGGAAGCAGATGGAGGTGAAGTTCATTCACAGCTCCGGCGAAGTGCGCGACACCTTCCGCGTCGTGCATCAGGTGCCGCCGGTGGCGCAAAATTCCCCGGCCACCGTCACCGAAGACACGCCCGGCGCGGTGCCGCTCTCCGCGACGGATGAAAACGGCGACACGCTCAGCGCCGTGATCGTCACGCCGCCTGCACACGGCACGCTGAGTGGCGCTTTCCCCGCGCTCACCTACACGCCGGAGCCTGACTGGCACGGGAGCGACAGCTTTACATGGAAGGCGAATGACAGCCGCGCGGACTCGAATGTGGCCACTGTCACGCTCACTGTCACGCCCGCGCCGGACGCGCCGGTCGCGATCGCGGCCACGGTGCTCACGGCGCCGGAAACTCCGGTGCTCATCACGCTGACCGGCGCGGATGTGGACGGCGACGCTCTCAGTTTCGCCGTCGCCACGCCGCCGGCATCCGGCGCGCTCAGCGGCACGCCGCCGTCGCTGACGTTCACGCCGGAGGCCGGCTTCGCGGGCACGGTGACGTTCACCTTCACAGCGTCCGATGGCGCGCTCATTTCTGCGCCGGCCACGGTCACGATCAATGTGGACTCCGTACCGGTCGTCGGGCCGCGCACCATCACGACGGATGAAGACACGGCCGCTGCGCCCATCACCCTCACCGGCACCGATGCGGAAGGTCATGCGCTCACCTTCAGCATCTTCACCGCACCGGCCCACGGCATGATCACCGGCACGCTGCCGGAGTTGATCTACACGCCCGCGGCGGACTATCACGGCGCGGACAGTCTCACGTATCGGGCGCACGATGGCTTCGGCTATTCCGCACCGGCCACCGTGAGCGTTACCGTTGTGCCGGTGAATGATCGGCCGGTCGCGCTGCCGCAGACGATCGCGTCCGGCCCGCCGCTCGCTATCCAGCTCAGCGGCACGGATGTGGACGGCCACGCCCTCACCTATGCCGTCGTCACGCTGCCGCCGGCCGGAAGTTTGAGCGGCACGGCGCCGGCGCTGACTTATGCACCCGAGCCAGGGTTCCTCGGCACCGTGGAGTTCACGTTCAAAGTGAACGACGGCACCCTCGACTCCGCACCCGCCACGGTGACGCTCACGGTGGAAAACGCGCCGCCTTCCGCGCCCGCCCGCACTCTGGAGACGAACGAAGACGCCGCCGCGCCGCCGCTCACGCTCACGGCCACGGATGCCAATGAGCATCCCGTCACGTTCGCCATCGTCACGCCACCGGTGCATGGCACGCTCAGCGGCACGCTGCCGGAAGTCATCTACACGCCGGTCCCCGACTACCACGGCGCGGACGCCTTTACTTACAAAGCGAACGACGGCCTCGCCGACTCCGCGCCGGCCACGGTGAGCGTCACCATTCTGCCGGTGAATGATCCGCCGATCCCTCTCCCGCCCGCGCCGGAGACACCCGAAGACACCGACGCATCGGTGACGCTCGCGGCCAATGACGTGGACGGCGACACGCTCGTCTTCGCAGTCAGCACTCCGCCGGCGCATGGCACCTTCAGCGGCACGCCGCCGGAACTCACTTACACGCCGGACGCGAACTGGCACGGCACGGACACGTTCGAGTTCACCGTGAGCGATGGCCTCGTCACCACCGCACCGCAGAGGGTGACCATCACCGTCACGCCGGTGAATGACGCGCCCATCACCAGCTTCGATGTTTTCTCCGTCAGCGAAGACCAGGCTCTGTCTGTGACTCTCACCCGCCACATCCTGCGCAACGACAGCGATCTCCATGATGGCGCGCCGGGCGAAAACAACACGCCGCTCACCGCCGTGCCCGTCATCGCGCCGCAGCACGCCGCGAGTTTCACGCTCAATGCGAACGGCACCTTCACCTACACGCCGCGGCCCGACTTTCACGGGCTGGACGGCTTCACCTATCGTGCGGTGGATGCCCTCGGCGCGCAGAGCGAGCCGGAGACGGTGCTCATCGCTGTGTGGGCCGTGAACGACGCGCCGGTGGCCGCATCGCAGAGTCTCCGCACGCTCGAAGATGTGCCCATTCCCGTGCGCCTCCGCTCGGCGGATGCCGACCTGCTCATCACGTTCGATCCGAATGCATGGCTGGGCATTCCTCCGCCGAACAACGGCCCAGCGCCGCACGATGCGGACCCCATTTACACCATCGGCACGCCGCCGCAGCACGGCACGCTCATCGGCACTGCTCCGAATCTGATCTATACGCCGGACGCGGACTTCCACGGCACGGACAGCTTTACGTTCACCGCCAGCGACGGCCTCGCGGTGAGCAATGTGGCGACCGTCACTATTACGATTGATCCCGACAGCGACGGCGACGCGCTGCCCGATGGCTGGGAAATCTCCGCCTTCGCGGCCCTCACCTTCGACGGCAATGACGATCCCGACGGCGACGGCCAGGACAACGCCTTCGAACTCATCGCCGGGAACAGTCCCACGGACGCCAATTCCTGCCTCTGCATGGAACCCGCCAGCCCGACGCCCACCGGCGGCGTCTTCCGGCTCAATCGCGTCCAGCCCGGCGTGCGCTACCGCCTCCAATCCTCCGCCGACCTCTACACCTGGGACACCGTCACTGAAACCACCTACGAAATCGAAGGCCCCGGCGCACTCTACGACCCGCGCACCGATCCGCCGTGGCGGCGCTTCTACCGCGTCACCGTCGCAAATGATTGAATTTCCCTCCCAAACCCCCAAACGGTAACATTGCTGTAATCAAGTATCCCTCAAAGATTACTCATTCGGCTTTCGCTCACCCACACACCCGGTAAGTAAGCCGCCCCTTCCCCCACCTCACTGCACCCATGACCAAATACCGCACCATAAGTGCCCGGCGCCTGCCGGGCGTGATCGCTTCCGCCGCGCTTTGTACCTCCGCCTTTGCCGCGCCGGTCATCAATGAAATGATGTATCACCCGCTCTCGTCGCTCGGCAGTCCCGAGGATGTAGGAAAGGAATGGATCGAGATAAAGAACACGGATGCCGTTGATCCTCTCGATATTTCCGGCTGGAGGCTCACGAAGGGTGTGGCGTTCACCTTTCCAACTCCGACAGTCATTCCGGCGGGCGGGTATCTCGTGATCGCGGCGGACCTTGTGAAGTTCAATGCGGAGCATCCGGGTTTCGTCGGCCTGCTGCGCGGGCCGTGGGTGGGATCGCTGGCCGGCGGCGGGGAACAGGTGCAGCTCGCGGACGCGCTGGGCGTGGCGGTGAATGATGTGACTTACGCCGACGAGGGCGAATGGGCGACGCGGGCGCGGGGGCCGTTGAGTTTCGGCCACCGGGGATGGATTTGGGAAACGGCAGCGGATGGTGGCGGCATGACGGTTGAATTGCGGAATCCCGCGCTGGGCACCGGCAGCGGGCAAAACTGGGCCGTCAGCGCGGCGGCGGGCGGAACTCCCGGCGCGGTGAACAGCGCGGCGAGTGCGAACATCGCGCCTCTTGTAAAGGGCGCGCAGCACAAGCCGGAGATCCCCCGCAGCACGGAGGCGATCCGCTTTTCCTGCACGGTGGAAGACGAATCGCCGGGCGCGACGACCACGCTGCACTGGCGCGCGGATGGTGCGGTTCCGTATAATATCGTGCCGATGGCGGATGCGGACGCCGACGGCGATCTCGATGCGCAGATTGCCGCGCAGGCGAACAACACGATCATCGAGTGGTATATCTCCGCGACTGATGGGACGAACGTGCGCACCTGGCCGGCGGCGGCGAAGACGAGCAATCCCGGCGTGCTGCCGGAGACTTTCGGCCAAGTGACGAATGCGCTGCTCCAGGTGGATAACTCGTTTGATCCGGCGCACAATTTCACGCTGGCGGGGAATCAGCCGCTGCTGCGCCTGGTGATGACGGCGGCGGAACGCGCGGAGCTGAATACGATCCAGACTCCGAATGGCGGCGAGCCGGTGGATGAGGATCAGAGTGAGGCGACGTTCAACTGCCTGTTCCTCTCGCACGATGGCAACGGGACGAAGCTCGTGCAAAACGCCGGCGTGCGGAATCGCGGCCAGGCATCCGGCCTCGGGCCTCCGAACAATTTCCACGTCTCCTTCCGCAGCGATGATAAATGGAACGGGCGCAGCACGATCTCCCTAAACTGCCAGTACAGCTACGGCCAGGTGCTGGGGAATGTGCTCTTCGCCCGCGCCGGCATCGCCCCGCAGGATGCGGTGATCACGCAGCTTCGCGTCAACGCCGTGGATCCCGCGGCCAGCGGCAGCATTCAATTTGGCCGCTACGCCATGCTCGAAGGCCGCAGCGGCGACTGGGCCAACAAGCATTACCCCGCGGACCCGGATGGAAATTTCTACCGCCTCGACGACCACATACTGAATGCCGACACCGGCATCGTGGGCAGTGACCGGGCGTCCGGCGAGTTCCTCTACGAGGGAACCACGGCGGCGGCCTACGACGACAGCTTCAAAAAGGAGACGAACAAAGATGCGAACGACTACAGCGACCTCTCTAACCTGACGCGAATCATCAGCGCGGACCCCGCGGTCAGTAATCCCGGACAGCCGGCCATCAGCGATGCGGCCTATCCCGCGGCGGTGGCCACGGTGCTGGATGTGGATCAATTCTACCGCTTCATCGCCACGGATGCGCTGATCGGGAATCAGGAAGGCGGCCTGCAAAGCGCGCGCGCGGACGACGTGAGCATCTACCGCGGCGTGGTGGACCCGCGCTTCCGTTTCGTGCCGCATGATATGGATGACGTGTTCGATATTGGGGCCGGCGTGGGCGATCCCATCACGCGCTCCCTCTTCAGCTATGACGAGCAGGTCCAGCAGGGAAACACGGGCCTGCGCGGTCTGCGCCGCATGTTCAGCCACCCGGCGCTGCTGCCGAAGTACTACGCGGCGGTGCTCGACGGCATGAACACCTGGTTCAATCGCGCGACGATTGATCCGCTGATTGACCGCATCATGCAGGGCTGGGTGCCCGCGGGCACCGGCGCGGCCTCACCGGCGCGGACGGTCGCAGCGATCAAGGCATTCATTGATGCGCGCCGCACGAATGTGCTCTCGCAGATTCAGCAGAACTATTCGCTGACCGTGACGGGCACGACGGCGGACAGCGTCGAGGGCTACAAGGTGACGACCACCGGCGCGGCGACGTTCGCGGGGACGTTCAATGTGGCGCGGACTTACAGCATCACGGTGAATGGCGTCGCGGCGCAGACCTTCTACCGCACCGCTGGCGCGGATGCCGCAGGGACGTGGAAACTGGTGCTCACTGCGGGCGGCGGCACGGTGCTGCAACCCGGCCTGAATAAAGTGGTCGTGCGTTTCTGGGACGGCCTCAACGGCACCGGCAATGTGCTTCAGGAATTTCTCTCCAATGTCGTCTGGAACGGCAGCGCGCCGGATTCGCTGTCCCTCCTCGCCCCCGCGGCCTATGTGCCCGGCGTGCCGGTGCTGGTGCGCGTGGATTTGAAGAATGCTGCCGGCAATCTGAACCGCAGCGCATGGAATACGACGGTGAATCTCACCGCCAACAACAACGTCGCGCTTTCCCCATCCACCATCACCCTGACCAACGGCATGGGCAGTGCGCTCCTCACGCTGGGCAGCAGCACCGGCGGCGGCACGGTGAACTATTTCACCTACGGCACCGGCGGCACGGGAACTGCGACCGTCAGCGGTGCAGGCGGTTCGGTGTGGAAGACGAAAACGGACTTCACTTCCGCCACGCTGCCCGCATTCATCACGAGTTCCGTGACCGCTACGCCCACGACCTCCACAGTGGACTGGCGGAATCCGAGCTTCACCGACGCGGCATGGGTCACGCGGACCACTCAGACGGGCTTCGGCGACGGGGACGAAAACCAGACCTTCGCCATCGTGGATTACGATGCCGGCACTGCGGGCACTCAGGTCGCGCCGGTCACGCTCTACCGGAATACTTTCACCATCGCTGACATCGCTCTGCTGGCGAGCGTGACGGGCGAGATCAAGTACGACGATGCCTATGCTGTTTATGTCAACGGTGTCGAAGTTGCGCGCAGTACCGCCAATCTGGCGGCGGGCGCGGCGCTCTCCACCTACGCCTCGGCAAGCAGTACCGACAATTCGCTCGGGCCGCTGACGGCAATCCCTCTCGCCAGCCTGCACACCGGCGTGAACACCATCGCCGTGGAACTCCACCAGTCGGCGAACAACACCACCGACGCCACTTTCGACTTCCGTCTTCAGGGCAATCTGCTCTCCACCACGACGGACCCCGGCAACTTCACCCTCACCGCCACCTCCGGCGCGATGACGGTGAACAAAGCGATCACCAGTCTTGGCGCGAATCCCGCCGGCACCACGTTCAGCGGCACGCTGCCCGCCGGCGCCACCAACTGGAGCGGCGTTATCCGCGTCACCGGCGACCTCACAGTGCCCACCGGCGCAACATTGAACATCGCCCCCGGCGCGCACGTTCTCATGACCGGCACCAGTGGCGCGGGCAGCACCACCGGCGCGGACATTATCTGCACCGGCACCGGCGCGATCAATGCCATCGGCACGCTCGCACAGCCCATCAACATCACCGCCAGCGACGCCGCGACGCGCTGGGGCGAAGTCAATGTCGGCGGCTCGACGACAGTGTGGAATTACTGTCTCGTCTCCCGCGGCTGTCACTCGCCCGGCGGCGGACACACCGGCACCGGCCCGTGCTTTCGCCTCAGCAACGGCGCGATCTGGACCTTTGATGATGGTGTCGTCGCCGACCTGCCAGGCAAGATCCTCACCAACACCGGCAACACCACCATGACCATGCGCCGCTCGCAGTTCGCCCGCTGCGTCATGGGACACGAAACCGACGGCAGCGGCATCACCATCGAGGACTGCAACTTCGACGGCATGTTGCCCGTGTATCGCGAAAGCGGCGCGGCAGACGACGAGGACAATATTTACATCCACGACAGCGGCGGACGCCCGGTGAATCTCCGGCGCAGCGTCTTCGCCAACTGTGGCGATGACGCCGTGGACCTGCTCGGCGGCTCGCTCACGATCGAGGACTGCATCGTGCGCAATGCTTTCGATAAAGGCATCAGCCTGCTCAACAACAACATCACCGTGCGCCGCACGCAGATCATTGATTGCGACATCTGCGTCTCCACGAAATGCCAGGTCGGCGCGACGGAGAGCACGCCATTCCTCAACACCTTCGAGAACTGCACCATCGTCGCCGAGAATCATCCGACGAACACGAGCGACGGCACGTTCCACAGCGTGGGCGTTCACACGCGTAACAAATACGGTACCGCCACGATGAACATCACCGTGGACCTGCGGAACTGCATCGTCAGCGCCGAGGAACCCGTCGCCAACGACTACGGCGCGGGCAGCTTCCCGCTTAACGTGCAGAACTACACCTGCTTCTTCGATCAGGGCGGCACCATTCCGAACAATCCGCTGCCCTCCAGCGGCACGGGCAACATCACGGCGGTCCCGCTGTTCGTTAATACCGCGGGCAGGAATTTCAGTCTCGCCGCCGGCAGCCCGTGCATCAACACCGGCGATCCCGCGCCGGCCTTCAATGACCCGGACGGCTCGCGCAATGACATGGGCGCATTGCCCACCGGCTCCGCTGTGGTGAGCAGCGGCACCATTGTCAGTGCCAACATCACCGCACCCGGCGAGACGCGCTGGACGCTGGGCGGCTCGCCCTACCGCGTCATCACCAGCATCAGCGTCGCCGCCGGCTCCACGCTGCGCATTGATCCCGGCGTGAATGTGCAGTGCGACCAAAACGTGCGTCTCACTGTCAATGGCCGCATCATCGCCCAGGGCACCGCGGCGAAACGCATCGTCTTCTCTCATGTGCCCGGCACGAACTCCGCGACCGACGTGGACCCCATCAAGTTCGGCACCCAGACCGGCGCACCGAAATGGGGCGGGCTGCGCATCGTGGATTCCATGACTCAGGAAAACATCGTGAGCTTCTGCGACTTCATCAATGCCCAGGGCACTTCGCCCAGCGGATCGGAAAACTTCGGGTCGCTCGGCTTCGTTCGCTCGTGGGGCTGGGCTGACCACTGCACGTTCGCCGGCTCGCACCTGCGCCTGCTTTACGGACGGAACAGCAAGCTGACGTTCACCTACAACATCATGCCGGACATGTTCATCTTCGATCCGCTGCTCAACCGGATCGAGGAGCCGACCACCGACTTCATCGCCGCCGCCGATAACAGCATGGAGCCGATGAAGGTGGAATTCCCCACCACGGATCCCGAGGTCACCGGAGCCAACGCCGTGAACTTCCCGAATGGTCTGCCGCTCAACGGACACTGGCGCGTCTATTTCAACGAATACCACGGCAACCGCGGCCACCAGGACGTGTTCGACTGCGACAGCGGGCGCTGGTCTGCGCGCGACGCAGTGACGAACTTCCAGAGCAACGGCCAGTTCGTCATAGACTGCCGCTACAATCATTTCTACGGCCTCGCCGGTGACGAGCACATGGACCTCGGCGGCGATGCCTACATCGCCAGTAACGTGTTCGAGAACGCGCGGAAGGATTACTGGACCAACGACACCGGCTACTCGAACGCCATCAGCTCCGGCGACAAAGGCGACGGCACGACGATCATGGTGGTGCGCAACATCTGCTACGACCTCGACCACGTCATCAACTGCAAGGCGCGCACCGCGACCATCTTCGAGCATAACACGGTGGCCAATTTCCACGCCGACTTCGTCTTCCAGGGCGAGACCGTGACGCAGAACGTGACCTGTGCGCCGATCAACTTCTTCGTTCCCGGCGACGGCGCGAATCCCACCGTGGGCGACGGCGCGGTCCTGGGTTTCAACATCATTAGCAACGTGCCGCACGTCTTCAGCGGCCCGGACCGCAACGCCGCCGGCACCGGCATCACCACGAAGATCGAGTTCTTCCACAACCTCCTCGACCAAATCGCCGATCCCGTCATCGGGCCGAACCACCCCGGCGGATTCTTCAGCGGCACCTACGGTCCGAATACGGCTGGCGCGCCGGGCTTTGTGAATCCGGCGGCGGAGGACTACTCGCTGCGCATGGATGCCCTGGCCCGCGGCACCGCGCCCGGCGGCCTCAGCTACGGCGCAAGCGTGCCGGAGTGGGCTTACATTCTTGGCGGCCCGAGCGGCACCGTGGCGGACACGGCGGCGACCTTCTCCGTCGGCGGCCCGGGTGTGGTGGCTTATAAATGGCGGCTCGACGGCGGTGCCTGGAGCGCGCCGATTCAGATCGGCAACGGCGGCCTGCTCAACCGCACCGGAGCCAATCCGCGGCAGGCTGCGCTGGCGCTAACCGGTCTAAGCGCAGGCTCGCACACGGTGCAGGTCATCGGCCAGGACATGGCCGGCAACTGGCAGGACAACGACGCCGCCCGTCTCTACGACGGGGCGCCGCAGTTCGCGCCCACCGCGCGCACCTGGACCGTGGACACCGCGCTGCCGCTCATCGCGATCAATGAAGTCTGCGCCGATCCCGGCCAGCAGTTGGAACTCATCAGCCGCAGCGCCGGCAATGTGGATCTCACCGGCTGGAGTCTAAGCGACAACGCGCTCACTCCTGGCGAGCAGGCTTTGTCAGGCTCGCTGAACTCCGGTGCGCTGCTCACCGTGGCACTTGTGAATTTCCAACTCGATAACGACGGCGACGCTGTCTATCTCTTCGACGCCGCCAACGTGCTGCGCGACTCCATCGTCTTCGGCCCGCTGCCCGCCGGCTATTCACTGGCCCGCATCGGCGCACCCGCCGCGTGGGCGCTCACGCTGCCGTCCATCGGCAACGCGGCCAAAACCACCGCCCGCATGAGCGACTCCTCGCAGATCGTCATCAACGAATGGCTCGCCGCCGGCGGCATCCGCTACAAAGAGGACTGGGTGGAACTCGCCAACCTCGCCGCCTTCCCCGCCAGCCTCACCGGCATGATCCTCACAGATGCGCGCTTCGGCACGCCCGTCGCCTTTCCGCCGCTCAGCTTCATCGGCGGCAACGGCTTCGTGAAACTCCTCGCTGACGGCAACACTGCTGCCGGGCCGAATCACCTCAGCTTCCGCATTGATGGCGTGACGGAGGAACTGCTCCTCTTCTCCGCCACCGGCGCGGCGCAGGACAACGTGCGCGTCTTCCAGCAGGTCGAGGATGTCAGCCAGGGCCGCGTCACCACCGGCGGACTTGGCGGCACCGCGTTCTTCACCCTCGCCACCGGCGGCGCAGCGAATGGCACCAGTGATCCCGGCTACGCCAACGCCGTCGCCATTCTCAACGGCCTCCGCATCACCGAACTCATGTATAATCCCACGGGCGGGAATAACTTCGAGTTCATCGAACTGACGAACACCGGCGGCGTCACGCTCGACCTCACCGGCGTGCAGTTCTTCGACGGCATAGACTTCACCTTCGGCAATATCTCACTCACCGCCGGCGCGGAAGTCGTCCTCGTCCGCAACCTCGCGTCATTCCAAAGCCGCTACGGCAACGCGCTCAACGTCGCGGGTCAATACACCGGCGCGCTCGACAACAACGGCGAGCAACTCGCCCTCCGCCTGCCCGCCCCGTG
>JANOZA010000322.1:0-8101 GCA_031429155.1 Verrucomicrobiota bacterium
CGCCACTGGTCTTCAATAACAGCGGCAGATTCATCAAGCGATCAAGCACCGGGACGACGTCCCTCGACTCCAACGGCACTGATTTCAATAACACCGGCCGTGTGGAGGTTGAGACCGGCACGCTGGACCTGGCTGGAGGACTCAGCAGCGGCTCCTTCACGATGATGGGCAATGCGACGCTGTTAATCAACGACGGCAAGCCCCAGGCCTTGACGACTGGCGCTATCCTGAACGGCGCAGGGATCTGCAGGGTCGGTGGCACGGGTGCCGTCATCGCGATGAGCGTGAGTGGGAACGTGACCGTTGATGGCGTCCTGGAACTTGTAGTGAACGCGCAGCTTGCGGGCGGCATACAGAACGCCACCACCGGCGCGCTGGAGGGCGCAGGCACCTTGACTGGCAGCGGCCGGATGGACTGGAAAGCGGGTGACCTGCTCGGCAATCTCAGCACCGCACCGGGTTTTCGGACAGCCGTCAGCGGCACCGGCGGAAAACAGATCTACGAGAACTTCACCAATGGCGGTATTATGAATTGGAGCGGCCCTGAAGCGATTGTCGGCCCGGACGCGGTCTACGACCCCGACTGGACTCTTACCCTCGCCAATGTCTTCCGGAACACTGGAACGATCAACGCTCTCGCTGCCGGCGCTTTCTTCAAAAACTACCACAACGCCGTCATTCTGGAAAACACCGGAACTGTGAACACTTTTGCCGGCGGCAGCAGTGAAATCGCCAACGGCGCCGTGTTCATCAATGCGGGAGTGGTGAACATAGGAGGGGAAGGACAGCCGGGACAATTTGAAGCGTCGCGCTTCGACCAGACCGCTACCGGCCGACTTTGCATTGAGATTGGCGGGCCTCTCGCCCCGCAGTTCGATCAATTGCACCTCAGCGCCGAAGCCGGCCTCGGCGGAATGCTGCACGTCACCCGGATCAACGGCTTCGCGCCGTCCGCGGGCGACACCTTCGCAGCGATCACGTATGCCTCGTACACCGGTGGCTTCGCGAGAGTCGGCGGTGGCTTCACCGTGGATTACGCGGCGGCGGGAGCCAATCTCCGCGTCTCCTCCAGTCTCGCCTTTGCCGCCTGGGCCACCGCCAACGGCCTCACCGGTGACGACGCCCTGCCCGGAGCCGATCCCGATGGCGACGGGCAGTCGAACTTCTTCGAGTATGTCCATAACTCGAACCCCAAATCCGCCAGCAGCGCGCCGGACACCACCGGCACCGCCACCGTCGGCGGTCAGGAATTCCTCACGCTGAAATACCGCCGCTGGGCCGACCGCGAAGCCGCGGGCGTCACCTACACGCCGGAGACCGGCACCACCCTCGGCAACTGGGGCACCGCCGGCATCATTGAGGAAGTGGACCCTGATGCCCCCGTCATCCCCGGCAGCACCGCCTGCCGCTGCCGAGTGCCCGTCACTCCGGGTCAGGAGAAATTCCTCCGCGTAAAGGCGGCGAAGCCGTAACTGATGCCAGCCTGGAGCCGGTATCATCCGGTCCTCTGTTTGATGAGGCAAAAAATCATCAGACTGTGTAACGCGGTGAATTGAATGTCGCAGATGAGAACAACTTAGCCCGCCGCATTCAACTATGAACACTTCCCGACACCTTCACCGCACTCTCACTGCCGCCGTTGCGACGCTCACTATTCTGGCTTTCCCGCCGCCCGCCGCCGCCCAGGCAGCGGCAGCATTCAAGAACGGAGAGAAAATCCTCTGGCGTGACGGTCCCTCCGGCAAATGGGAAACGGGCAGCTACGCGGGAGCCACTCCAGGCGACAGTCAGCCCATCATTCAGAAGCGGGCAGGCGATCCCAATTCGCAGATGGCCTCCAACTGGAAAGATATCAAACCATGGGCCGCCGCACAGGCTCCGGCAGTACCGGCTGCTGCGGGGAAATTTCAGCCTGGCCAAAAAATTTGGTATCTCGTGGGCAGCACCTGGCCACCGCAGTGGGAACAGGGCACTTTCATCGCCGAGACTCCGGGGGGCAAGCAGCCGATCATTCGCCGCAAGCCGGATCAGTTTCACCCCGAAGGCGCGCAGTCGGCCTATTCATGGGAAGATGTGAAAGCCGCCCCGCCTGCTGCGGCTGGCATTGCCCGGACTCCAATCCCTGTTCTCCCGCGAGTGCCTCAACCCGGCGCCACCCCAGGCCAGCCACAGCCGGGGGCCGAGCCTGGAAAGCCGGCAGCCGGCCCTGGCGGCCCGCCCCTCGTTGAGAATGAAATATTGAAATTTCTCAGCGTCCGACTCGGCGACACTCCCTTCGCCGACCCCGTCAAACTTCAACAGACGAAGAACGACCTCGGCGCGCTCATCAAGAAACGCGGCACCGCTTTTCTTCACAACTCCGCCATCTCACCGCTCGGCCAAAAGCTCACCGCCTTTGGGATGACCAGCGAAGTCACCGGCCCCCTTGGCCTCAACTTTGGCCCGCCCAACGATCAGAACTGGCTTTTCGGAAGCTGGGTCACCGCCAAGACTGGCCTGCCCGTCACCTACAAGGATGGCGACCGCCTCATGGAGTGGGGCGAAGTCGGCGCATTAAACACCGGGAAGGTCACCATCAACAAGGACGGCACTTATGTCTGGAACACCGGTGGCGCGCAGGGCGTCATCCAGGGCAAATGGCACGCCGCCAGCGGCGATGAAATGGCTGACCAGGGCGGTGCGGGCGTCGTCCTCGAAAACGCCAAAAGCGGAGCCAACTGGGTCGCCTATAAATACCGCGCCGGCAATCCGCAGGAGGAATGGCTCGGCATCGCTCAGGTAAACCACCGCAGCATCCGAGAAGGCGCGATGCGCATCCCGGCGGGGAAGTAAACCAGCTTCCCCAACTCCATCTCTTCTTTCCAATCCACCATCACACGCTTCTTCAGCCATGAATTCCCACTCTTCCCCGTTCCACAATCCCATCCGGCTGCCGGGATCCGGCATGCTGGCTGCGGCCTGGCTTTTTCTCCTCAACACCCTGTGCGGCACCGTGCTCCACGGAGCGGTCATTCCAGTAGAGAATGCCAGCTTCGAGAAACAAGCCCTGGCGACTGGAGGCTGGGACAATCCCATCACTGACTGGAGCAAGGCTTCGGTGTCCGATTCGTTCGTTGAACGCATCGAAGTGCTGCCCGCCGCGCCGCCAAATCTGCCGGCAGTGTATTTTGCACAACGGGGCTTCAACCACATCGGCATCGCAAATCAGAGTGCGGTCTGGCAGGAACTCACCGACGGGCCTGAGGCGGGGAAGCGTTATTCGCTGGTGGTTTCCATTGGAAATCGAGCAGGCGCGACTGCGGCGGGCAATCAGTCTCTGTTCCAACTCCAGATGGTCTATAACGGCACCGCGACGGTCCTCGCCACTCGTCTAGTGGGCGCGAATGCCATACCTGTAGGCGAGTTTCGCAGTTACAACCTGACGTGGCAAGCGGGCGCAAGTGTGCCGTCCGGCGCGAAGTTCCGTATCTGGCTGGAATGTGCATCGACGGATCGAGCGCACTTTGACGATGTGCAGCTCGTGAAGGTGGAGACTCATCCGCCTTCACCTGACTACCAGGTGCATCCGCAGGGGCCATCGGGACCGCAGGAACCGGTGCCGATGCTCGACAGCCGGGCCTCAGCGCCATCGGTGATCTATCTGGACTTCGACGGTGAGACGCTAGATCCCATGGCCGAATGGGCGTTCGGCCAGACGCTGACGCTGGGGGCGAGCGGACTGAATGATCAGGAAATGCGCCGGGCATGGGAGGCGGTGAAGGAGGACTTTCTGCCCTTCGATGTGAATGTGACCACAGATGCGGCGAAATACTGGGCGGCCCGGCCCGGTCGCCGGATGCGATGCATCGTCACGCCGACCGACATATGGCAGTACGAGATGGATGGCGAATACGGCTTAACCGTGGACGGCATCGCGAAGATCAGCTCTTTCAGGGATGCCGGACTGAACTTGCACCGCGATATTCCGTGTTTTGCCTTCATCAGCCGGTGGGAGAAAGTCGCCGGCATCTGGGAACAGCGGACCAACGGCACCAGCGCCGGGCTTACGGCGTCGCATGAGATCGGGCATACGTTCGGGCTGCTGCACGATCAGGCAGTCGGCCAGCCCTACTACCTTGGGAACGGTCCTGATGTGGCCGCCTTCCCCGGACTCGGCACCAAACACTGGGCTCCGATCATGGGCAGCTCGGCACTCGTCACGCAATGGGACCGCGGCGAGTACGCCGGCGCGTCCATGGACGGCGGCGGACCGCTGCAGAACGACATCGCCATCATCGCCGCCGCCACCGGATTCGCGCCGGATGACAATACCGCGACGGATGCGCAGTCGGCGGTGCTCGTGTCCACGGCCAACGACACCATCGATAAGTCCGGCATCATCGGTCGCATCACGACGGGGACGGAGGACGATGACTGGTGGAAGATCAATATCCCGGCCGACGGCGTGCTCGATTTGACCGTCTATCCGTCCGAGCCGTTTGTGAACGGCGATCCGGTGGCGCAGGCCAATCTCAATCTCGGCATCGCCAATCTTTGCCCGCGCATGCTCATCCTGAAATCAAACTTCAGCACGCTTCTGTCGGTCACGGCCACGGGCGACGTGACCATGCCGACCAATGCCGACCGCGAGAGCGCTTATTTTCTACAGGAATGGCCGCTGCCGGCGATGCGCACGACGCTGCTGGACGCGATGCGGGTGCGGGTGGTGCAGCAGGTGAATGCCGGCACCTATTACATCCATATCTCGGGCGCGGGCGTGGGTAATCCCGCCACCAACGGATTCTCCAGCTACGGCAGCATGGGTGCTTACCGCCTCGACGGACGCATCTACTACCGGCCAGTGGTGGCCAATGCCGCCCGCTATCACGCGCTGCGCGTCGGCGTGCCGTGGCAGTTCGACTACAATGCCGCGGGCGGCCCGGTGACATGGAGCGCCATCGGCCTGCCGCCCGGACTGCGCGTGGACAGCAGCAGCGGACTGGTCACCGGCGCCCCGCTGACACATGGCACCTACACCGTTCAGTTCACCGCCACCGGCACTGGCGGACAGGGAACGGCGAGTGTGACCTTCTACGTGTCACACCTCAACGACCTGTGGCAGGCGCTCGAACAGGACGGGGCTGTCCAGGGCGCGGGCATTTGGCTGTCCGACGGCACGTCCGGCTGGCATGCCCAGAGCGCCACCACCTTTGATGGCGTGGACGCCCTTCAGGCCGGCCCCGTGGCGGCCGGCCAGAGTGCGTGGATCGAAAACACGGTGCGCGGCCCCGGCTACCTGACGTTCCGGTGGAGGTTCAGCGCGCACCAGACGATGGCCTTCGTGGCCTGCTCGAAGAACGGCACGGAACTCAAACGCCTCACCACCGACGACGACTGGCACATCGAAACCATTCCGCTGAGCACCGGGACGAACACCATCCGCTGGACCTTCGGCAAACAACCAGGCGCGGTGCCCGCCGGCGCCGACACCGCATGGGTGGACACGACGCTGCTGGAATTCGACGGCGCTGACCTGCCCGCTGCGGTGGAGATGGAGTCGCTGACCATTGACCGCGAGGGAGGCTCCTACTGGCGGCACACATTGGGGGAAGCCGGCCTGTCCAACTCATCCGACGCCGCAAGGTCCGGGGCCATCACCCACGGGCAAAACTGCGGCATCGCCACCACCATCACCGGCCCGGGAACGCTGCGGTTTCGATGGGCCGCCAATTGCGAGCCGACGCATGACTACCTCGTGTGGTTCCTGGACGGGACCGAACTCGGACGGCGCAGCAGCATCAACACCGGTGTCCTCGTTCCATTCACCAACGAAACCATCACCGTCCCTGCAGGCTCGCACCGGATCGTGTGGCGTTATGTCAAAGACGTAAGCGTCAGCGACGGAGCCGACGCCGTATGGATCGACGCATTCCTGTGGAACCCTTCGCTCCAAGCGCCGGTCATCACCAATCCCGCCGCCATCACGTGGACCGTCGGGCAGATCGTCTCCCACACGATCACCGCCACCAACAGCCCCACCAGCTACGGGCTCACCGTCTTGCCGCCGGCCACCACCCTGTCGGATGGCCTCGTCTACTCCGCAGCGGACCACCTCATCGTCGGCATCCCGCAGCGGCCAGGTTCGGTGACCGTCAGCCTCAGCGCCACCAACTCCGCCGGCACCGGCACGCAGAACACCGTCATCACCGTAGAGTCCGCCTTTGCCAAATGGGCGCGCGACAACGGCCTCTCCGGCGGCAACGCCCTCGCGACCGCCGACCCGGACAAAGACGGCCGTCCCAACCTGCTGGAGATGGCGTTCAACCTTAACCCGAACGTCCGCGAGACGAACTTCACGCCGGTAACGGTGAACCCGACGACGAAGCGCCTGACCGCCACCTTCACCCGCGTGCCCTCAGCCAGAGACTTGTACTACGAAGTCCAGGTTTCCGATAACCTCAGCACCTGGACCACCATCGCCAGTTCATTGAATGGCAGTGTCATGACCTCCAGCGGCGCCTTCTCAGTGACCGACGCGGGTGGAAGCGCGCCAGTCACCGTCACAGTGGTGGACAATGCCGCACCACCCACGAAAACGCGCCGGTCCATGCGGATCAAGATCACGCAGTTTTGAGCCCACGGTGACGTGAGCACCGCTCAGCCAGTGGAAGCAAGCACGGCGCGGAGGGCGGCGAGTTCTTCGTCTATGGCCTCTGCTGACGGAGTGGCGAGTGTTTCGGCGATGTGGTCGCGCAGGGCGCGGGAAAATCGCTCCCGCAGGCGATGCACGGCCTGGCGCACCGCGGCGGGGGTGCTGCCCAGCGTCTCCGAGGCGGCGGCGTAGTCGCTGCCGGTGTCGTCGAAATTCAGAAAGGGCCGCAGCACATCGAACTGCGCGGCGCGTGCGCTGGACTCATAACTCTCCCGCACGCGCTGGAGGACAGCCGCCAGCAAATCGTTCACCCACTGGCGCTCGAAGGCAGCGTCGGGGCTGGCGGTGTCCTGCACTTCCGGGGCGCACCAGGATTCCGCATCTTGAAAATCCAGCGGCAGATGCACGACGTTGCCGCCACGTTTGGCCGCGTGATCGCGCCGCCATGAGTCCACGAGGAAGGACTGGAAGCGGGTGAGAAGGAACGTGCGCAGCGAACCCGCGCGGCTGTCGGCGGCGGCGAGCGCGGAGTTCTCCAGCAGCGCGGCGAGGAAGGACTGCGTGGCGTCCTCGGCGTCCGGCGGCGGGCAGCCCTTTCGGCGGGCGAAGGCATAGAGCGGACGCCAGTAGCTGCGGCAGATTTCCTCCAGCGCCTGCTCGCGGGTCCTCGGGTCCACGCTGCTGCCGGCCTGCACGATGAGGCTCCAGCGGGTGGGGGGAAACTGGGCGCCGGTGGCAGATTCCATGACTTTGGTGGGCTAAAATGCCATGTCACTGAGGCATGACAAGCTGCGATTGTGCGGTGAGCGCGTGTCACAAACCGCATCGTATTTACGAAACAGAGTGACAGGCCCGTGTGCCTTTTCACATTCTACCCAACCATGCAGTCCGCTCCTTCGCCGTCTCCACGCAGTTCGCTGCTGGCGGGGCTGCGTACGGATGACCTGCTCCGCCGGGCCACCCGGCGCACGGGCAGCGGGAGCAAGGTGTGGGAACCGCCGGCGGTGGCGGAACTGGCGGCGTTGCTGCCGCAGTTTCGCATCGAGTCGCTGGCCGGCCGCGGAGGCATGGGGGCGGTGTATCGCGCATGGCAGCCGGGATTGGAAAGGCCCGTGGCCATCAAGCTGCTCGCGCCGACGCTGACAGACGACGACCTGTTCCGCGACCGCTTCCGGCGCGAGGCGCGAATGCTGGGGCGACTGCATCATCCGGGCATCGTGGAGGTGCATGACACGGGCGAAACGGAGGACGGAGGCTTGTTTTACGTGATGGAATTCGTGGAGGGCACCGATCTCGCGCAGCGCATGGAAGGCAGCCGCGTGCCCTGGCCGGAGGCAGTGGAGATGCTGCGGCAAATGGCGGACGCGCTGGCGCACGCGCACGCTGCGGGCGTCGTGCATCGCGATGTAAAACCATCGAATGTGCTGCTCACGGAATCCGGCGGCGTGAAGATCGCGGACTTCGGACTCG
>JANOZA010000323.1:0-3990 GCA_031429155.1 Verrucomicrobiota bacterium
GCTTCCCGCAGCCCGCCGAAACCGGTGATCTTCGACTCAGTCTCTCCACTCAGGATTGTTCCCCGGGTGAGAGCGACGAGCTGGGCCAGCGTGATTTCCACGGGCTGATGCGTTTGGAAAAATGAAACGCGAAGCCGGTTATTTCGGCGTCAGAGCGCTTTCGCCTTCCGGCACCGCTGGTCCTGAATCTTTCGGCGCGTTCTTGTTCAGGTCGGCGAGCACTTCATTGCTGAAGTCCACGGCGTCCTTGCTGTGGAGGAGGAACTTCACGCCGGAAGGGCTGACGCCGGACTTGTCGAAGACGAGATCGTAGTTGTCGCGCTTGGCTTTCTCTTCCACCTGCTGGGAAATATCATCGAGGAGGCCTTTGCGCATCCGCATCACCTGCTCCTGGAGCTGTTGCTCGCGGCGGCGGCGGAACTCGTCAATTTCACGCTCTAGAGCCTTGGCTTCGGAGGAAATCTTCTGGGCTTCGGCCTGCTTCTGCTGCTTCAGTTCAGCGTTCACCAGCTTGTCCTGGACGATCTTCATCGCCTGTTCCCACTGGCCGATGAGTTCCTGATACTTGGCGCTGCGCTGGTCGAGGTCTTTCTTGGCCTTGGACTTGTCTTCGTTGACCTTCTTCTCGGCCTCCTTCGTCTTGTGATACTCCTGGAAGACGCGCTTCATGTCCACGATGCCGATCTTCATCTGCGTCTGGGCGGAAACGGAACCGGCGGTCAGGAGAGTCGCGGCGAGGGTGAGGAAAAGTGAGCGAATATTCATGGATGGAGTTTTGGAATGGTGGAGGGGGGACAGACAGCCTGGCCCTGGGAGGCGTTCAAAGAAGGGGCGAATATAATTTCCGCAAGTTGTAAATGCCGCGCTGAACCAGAGGCGGCAAAAGGACCAAACCGAAGTGCGAGGAGCCCGTAGGGCTACCCTGTTAATGAGGCTTAGCTTCACCGCCGCCGCCGCCGTCGAAGGAGAATTTCCCCGGACCGGCGATCAGAAGGATTACGTAGCCAAGGAGGTAGAGGGCTGATGTTTCTCCGACGCTGAGAATGCCTTTGTGGACAACGAAGAGGGCGACGCCCATCGTGAAGGCCAGCACCAGCGCGGCAAAGCGGGTGCCGAAACCGATGATCAGCAGGGCGCTGCAAACCACTTCGGCGAAAACCACCAGTCCCAGGCTCAGCTTCTTCCCGATATTGAGCGGATCGTTGAACGCGTCCACATACTTGCTGAAGTTGATCCACTTGTTCCAGCCGTGCAGATAAATCATGCCGGCACCAAGCGCCGCGCGCAGGATGAGGAGGCCAAAATCGGAACTCCGGGGGATGAAATTAAGGGAGAGAAAATTAAGCATGCCTTTCATGAAGGCCATAGTGCCTCCGGATTTCTTGAGTGCAACGACGCGCGAGGGGGAACTCATCCCCGCTTCCTCGCTGCGAAGTAGTCCCTCAATCCCTCCACGACCCCGGAGGCATACTCGCGGAAAATAGAGGGCCGTTCCTTTCCGGCGACGGGCGCAGTGCCTTCGTAGTCGCCGGCCTGGAACCGCGCGACGACCTCTCCGTTGTTCTGCACATACGGCTCGCAATACACGACGGGGCATTGATAGACTCGGTTGGCTATCAGATTGCGCAGCCAGACGTAGGGCTGGCCCTCGACCCCCCGGGCATTGTGGTGAAGAGCGGCGTGCCTGATGTAATTATAAGGCGGGAGGCCGGTCGCCTCCGCCATTCGTTTGGCGACGGCGATGCAGAGAGGAATCTCGGTTTCAGACACGCCCTGAACCAGACGCAGCAGACCTTCGAGCCTCTGATCGTCGAAACCAAACTCGCCGCCGAGAATGCATCCGTGCGCTAGGACGTGGAGGTGATTGAGCGACGAATGAACTGTGCGGGCCATATCGCCCCACGCGTCGGCATTGAAGTGCAGACAGATCACAAGATCAGGCCGCAGCGTGTCATTCACGAGTGCGCCGCGGGCCCGGACTTCGTGGGCGCGGTAAAAGAGCCGCTCGGCTTCCTTTGTGACCGAATGGCCTCCGCCTTCCTGCGCGAGACTGGCGCGGGCTTCGTCATGGAGGTCTCCCGGGCGCACCTTCGTGACAGGCTCAGGGCCTTTGCGGACAAGTGACACGCGTGCTCCGAGCGCTTCCAGTTGCGGTGCCAAAACGCGGGCCGTGCGCAGCGTGAGGTCGCCTTCCTTCACCGGCGGATCGTCTCCGGTCTTGCTGTAGCGCTCCTCCATTTCCGCCCACGAGCCGCCGATATGCCCGGGATCGAGCGCAATATGCAGGCCCTCCAGCGGACGGGCCGGATCACCCAGCGCCGGCAGTTCCTCCAACCGCCGCCAATAGCGCGGCCCGACGGTCGGCACAGTTCCGGGAGGGACGAAATCGAGGACGTAACGCGGGCCGTTCGCACGCGGTGTGGCCATGCGGATGTGCGCGGCATTCTCCCGCAGTTCGACATGGCTGGCCCACGCGCCGCCAGATTCGGTGAGGACATTCTCCAGCACCTGCTGGAACTGCTCGCGCGTCACCGTGCGCTGCCAGGGATCAAGTTTCGACCAGTCAGGAGCCGAAGCGCCGGGTGTAAGCAGCCAACTGGCCGAGGGCGCTGCGGGCTCCGGTTCCTTGCGGCATCCCGGCAGGGCGCAGCCGAGTGCGGCTGCGAGCAACAGGCGGCGGTTACGGCTTGTGGGGACATCGGACATACACTGCCGCCCCATTCATTGAGGGAGCCGCGAAATCCAGGAAAATCTCTCCCAAATGCGGGCGGCATGTGTAGTGTCGGCGACCTCTGCATTCCGCCCCGCCATGCAACCGTTGGATTCCTTCCTGCTCGCCGTCCGTCACCGCCTGAACAAAAACCGGGCGGCCCGTGCACTGCTTTGGGCCCTGACGGCTGGGGCCGGTGTGCTCCTCGCTGTCGCGCTTGTCTATGTCTGGCGTGGGTATGCCGTGCCGCGATTCTGGTATGGCGTCGCCGCCGGAGCCACGATTATCGGGGCGGCAGCGGGATCGCTCATCCGTCGCGCCACGGTGGCGGAAGCGTCGGAATTCGCGGACGGATTTTTCAAGCTGAAGGACACCATCGTTTCCCGCCGGCGCTTTGAGGCGGAGCACAAAGCCGGCGGCTACTATGATCTCCAGGCGCAGCAGACTCTGGAAACCCTGCGCCCGCTGGACCCGAACAGCGTGCCGTTCGTTTGGCCGAAACGACTCGCCGCAGTGGCCATGCTGCTGACCGCGGCGTGTGTGCTGACGGCTTTCAAATCCACGGACCAGACAATCCTTGACCGGATCGAACAACAGCACCGCACTGAGGCCCGGCTCGACGAGGTGAAGGACGAACTGCTCAAGGCCATCGAGGAACTGGAAAAGTCCGCCGACACTGAGGAGGAGAAGAAGGCGCTCAATCCGGATCAATTGCGGGAATTCGTGAAGCAGCTCGAGTCCACCAAAGAAATGGCCGAAGCCTTGAAGCAACTGGCCAATCTCGAGCGCAAACTGGACAACGCCGCCAAAGCGCTGGACCAAAAGCGAAACGAGCAGCTCATGAAGAAAGCTGGCGAGGAACTGGAGAAGGAGGAAGACCCGCAGGCCCGCGAACTGGCGAGAAAGCTGAAGAACGAGCAGTTCAAGGACGCGGCCAAAGACCTTGAGAGAATGAAGCCGGAGGACGCAAAGCCGGACAAGGACCAGAAGCTCTCGGAGAAGCGCAAGGAAGCCGCCAAACTCAAAGCCGCCGCCAAACGCATGGCTGCCGCCGTACGCCAGCAGAAGAGCAGTCAGTCCAAGAACAGCAAAGAAGGCGACGAGAGCGATGAGAAATCGCAAACCGCTCAGATGGGCGAACCCGAGGAGCAGGACGACGAACTCAGCGAGGAACTGGAGAAGCTCGAAATGGAAGCCGACGAGCACGACCAGGACCTGGAGGAACTCGAAGACGGCGAAAAGCTGGGCAGGATTGATCTCTCCAAACTGGAGAAGAGCGA
>JANOZA010000324.1:0-1648 GCA_031429155.1 Verrucomicrobiota bacterium
CGCCGCCGAGCCGCGTCCCGGGCCGACGGGGATGCCGTTGTCCTTGGCCCATTTGATGAAGTCCCAGACGATGAGGAAGTAGCTGAGGAACCCCATCTTCTCCATGACATCCATCTCGTAGTTGAGGCGCTCCTGCAGCTCGGGCGTCTCCGCCCGCTCGCCGAAGCGCTTCACCAATCCCTCGCGGCAGAGCCGGCGAAAGTAATCGCCGCGCGGCGTGCCGTCCGGGCTCTCAAACTGCGGATACTTCTCGCTGCTGGAGGAGTCGAGTTTGATCTCCAGATTGCATTTGTCTGCGATCTCCAGCGTGCTCCACAGCGCCTGCGGGCAGTGCTTGAAGAGCTTGATCATTTCCTTCGGCGTCTTGAAATAGACCTCCTCGCTGTAGTGCATCCGCTTCTCGTCATGCACCATCTTTCCCGTGCCGATGCAGATGAGAACATCGTGCGCCTCATGGTCATCGCGATTCAGAAAGTGAACATCATTCGCCGCCACCGGCTTGATGCCAAACTCATCAGCCCACTCCAGCAACTGCGCGCCGCAAGCCCGCTGCGACTCTGCGAAATCGCCGCTCACATGGTCATGGATTTCCAGATAGTAGTCCTCGCCCCAGCGCGCATGGAATTTCTGCACGATGTGCCGCGCGTGATCCAACTGCCCGCCGCGGATGCTCTCGTTCACCTCACTGTTGAGGCAGCCCGAAAGCACGATCAGTCCGTCCCCATGCGCGAACAAATCCTTGTGGTCCGTGCGCGGCTTATAATAGACGCCGTCCAAGTGAGCGCGGCTTACGATCTTCGTCAGGTTCCTGAAACCGACCTCATTCTTCGCCAGCACCGTGAGGTGATAGTTATTCTTCTTGCCCGGCACTTCAGCGCGATGCTCTTTGGCCACACCCTCACCGCAGACGTAGAGTTCGCAGCCGATGATGGGCCTCACCTTGGCCTTTTTGCAGGCGATGTAGAAGTCTATCGCGCCATAGAGATTTCCGTGGTCCGTCATCGCCACGGCGGGCATTCCCAGCTTTGCCGCCTTCTTTACGATGTCATCAATCCGGCACGCTCCATCGAGAGTGGAATACTCTGTGTGGAGGTGGAGATGGACGAATTGTTCCGGAAGATCAGCGGGCATGTGCCGCGATAGATTGCCCGTGGAGGGAGGGCAAGAGGGAGGCCGGAAAAGCCTGAATCAACCCAGCCGGGCAGGGGATCAGGGAGCCTGGATGACCGCCCTGAGAAAGGCCCGGCTGTCCGTCGGGCTGGTCAGGTTCTCGACCACTTCGAACAGCGCGGTGGTGTTCTGCAGTTCAATCGTGCCACCGGCCGGCCAATTCGTGAGATTGAGCGACGCCTGGGCAGAGAAACTGGCCGCGCGGTCGCAGCGCTTGAGCACCTTCATCGTCAGCCGGTAGCGGCCACCGGAGAACGTCAGGCCGGGCACGATCCGCTCCGAAGCGCCCGCGATGAGCGGATGCCCTCCCAGCGCGAATTCCGTGAGGTTCACCATACCGTCCTTGTCGGGATCAGCGTTGGGGCCGCTGACTGCCGGATCGGCGAGCTGCGTCGTATTGAAGGCTTTCGCCCGCCATTCACTCCATGTGGCGACCGGGAGCGGGCCGGTTGCTTTGGCCGATTTCATGGCAAAACCC
>JANOZA010000325.1:0-11008 GCA_031429155.1 Verrucomicrobiota bacterium
GGCGTTGCTCGCGGTGAGCACCGCCTGCTGGGTCCATGTGCCGCCGCTGCGCACATACACATAGGCCGCGCCAGCGCCCCCACCGAACTTGCCCACCACGAGCGTATCGCCGGAGAGCGCCAGCGCGGAACCGTAGGCGTCCACGGCGGCAGCGCCCTCCGTCAGGACGGCCTGCTCGACGGGCGCGGCGGTGAGCGACTGGGCAGGGATGGCGAGCAGCCATGCAGCAAGGATAGAGATAGGGTCGTGTTTCATGGAATAAGAATGGTGGTTCAGTCTGTTCTCCGTCACTGGCGGCAGCTTGTGACAGCCCCTGGAAACTTTATTCTGAAAAACCATCCCGCCCCCTCTGGCAGGAGTTGCCGGATTACTTCAGCGCGACGCTGTGGCGGAAGCCTGCCGCGATGGCTTTCACGCCGGTGAGCCCGGCCGGCACGGCAGTCTGACCGTGCGCTTCGCCCCACGCTCCTTTTCCGTGAATCCCCCACGCGACGACAGTGCCGTCGCTCTTCAAGGCCAGGCTGTGCTTCACCCCCGCCGAGATGGCCGCCACGCCCGTGAGCCCGGGCGGGACCGTCGCCTGGCCAGCATCGTTGCTGCCCCATGCGACGACGGTGCCGTCCGTTTTCAGCGCGAGACAATGATCGTGCCCGCACGCCACGCTGCGCACACCGGTGAGGCCGGCGGGAATATCGGCCTTGCCGTAACTTGAGCCGCCCCAGTGGACGACCGTGCCATTGCGCTTCACTGCCAGGAAATAGTCCCCGCAGGCAGCGATGCCTGTGACACCGGTCAAACTCGATGGCACGTTGAGTTGGCCAGCCTCATTGTCGCCCCAGGCGATGAGGGATCCGTCGGATTTCAGCGCAAGGGAGAAGAGGTCGCCAGCCGCCACGGCTGCCACTCCAGCCAAATCTCCCGGCACGCTGAGTTGCCCGAATTGGTTGTCGCCCCATGCGACGACAGTGCCGTCCGATTTCAGCGCCAGAGTATGAAACTGACCGCAGGCGATGCTTTGGACACCGGTCAGCCCCGGCGGGACCCTGATTTCGCCGTGGTCGTCTATGCCCCAGGCGCCCACGGTCCCGTCCGATGCCAGCACCACCGTGAAACAGTCGCCCGCTGCGATAGCCTTCGCATTCCCGACAACGACCGAGGCACGCCCCTCGCCAAATTCATTCTGACCCCAGCCCACGACCGTGGTGCCCGGCACCGGCGAGGAGGCAATCTGCGGCAGCGCGTCAGCTTTCCCGGGCCACCAATGGAAAATGCCCCCGCCCGCTGCGAGCAGCACGACCGCCGCAACGGCGAACGGCTTCCATCGCGATGCGCGCACACGCTTTTCGCCCGAGCGGTGCAGCGCTTCGCGGAAATCCGTCGCGCTCTGGAAACGCCGCGCCGGGTCGCTCTGCATCGCGGTATGCACCACGGAATCCACCGCCGGATGCACGGCGGCATTCACTTTAGACGGCGGGTCGAAAATGCCGCGCGGGAGCTGTCCCGTGAGCACTTCGTAGCAGATGACACCCACGCTGTAGAGGTCGCTGCGCGAATCCACCGCCGCGCCCGCCGCCTGCTCGGGAGCCGCGTATTCCATCGTGCCGACTGCGATGCCGGTGAAAGTTAGGCGTTCCTTCGGCTGGTCGTCGAGCACCGCGATGCCAAAGTCCGCGACCTTCACCGTGCCATCCGCCGTGAGCAGGATATTCGAGGGCTTGATGTCCCGATGGATGATCCCCTCCGCATGAGCCGCCTCCAGCGCCGCGCAGATTTCCTTCACCATCCGCAAGGCCTCGCCCTGCACCAGCGGCCCCTGCTTCAGCCGCGCCCCGAGGTCGCCGCCCTCCACGTATTGCATGGAGAAAAACAAATGCCCCGCCGCGCTCTCCCCGAACTCATAGACCTCCAAAATGTTCCCGTGCTCCAGCCGCCCCAGTGCCCGTGCTTCGCGGCGGAAACGCTCGGCAAAGGCCTCATCCGCGCCCAGTTCCGGCGGGAGAATCTTCAGCGCCACCCGCCGCCCAAGATCGTTCTGCCGCGCCTCATACACCGCGCCCATGCCGCCGCGTCCGAGGAGCCGGATGATCTCATACCGCGGCAGCAGGCCGGCGAGGTCCTCCGGAGACTCCGGTTCCCATGCTACAGGAGCCTGGCGCGTGGCCTCGCGCAGCCCATCGGCCAGCAGGCCGCCGAGATCCATCGATTTGAGAGTGGTGGAAATATCGGCCATGTCCGTCACAAGTTCTCCGCTATTCCATCGCCCGTGTGACAGAGAAAAGGGGAGAATTTCTGCTTCGGCAAGGCAGGGCCGCTTGCCTCGCGGCTGACTGCGTGGAATCAGGCCCTCCCAATGACGGCCTCTTTCCCGGCTACCCGATGGTCCATCATCTCCGCTGCGAGAAGCGGCGACGCGCCCGCTGCTGCCCGCACGGCGCTGGATGACCTCTGCCGGCTCTACTGGTTTCCGCTCTATGCCTTCGCGCGCCGCACGGGCCTGAGCCCCGAGGATGCAGAGGACGCCACACAATCCTTTTTTCTCGGCATTCTAAAATCCAATCTCATGGCGGCGGCCGATCCCTCCAAAGGCCGCATGCGCACCTTTCTGCTGAAGGCATTCTCGGACAAACTCGTGGATCTTCAGCGCAGCGCCGGGCGGCTGAAGCGCGGCGGCGGCGTAGAGTTTGTCCCGCTCGATCTCATTGAGGCCGAACAGCGCTACGAATCCGGTGCCGCTCAGGATTTTGATGCCGCATGGGCGTCGGCGCTCGTCGAAGGCACCGTCCGGAAACTGGAGGCCAGCTATGCCGCCTCCGACCGCAGCGCCATCTTCGCGTCCCTGCTCCCCTTCCTCGGGACCAGCACCGGCGACCCGCCCGATCAGGCCCAACTCGCCGCACAGCTCGGCATGAGCCACGCCGCTCTCCGCCAGTCCCTCACCCGCTTCCGCGAACGCTTCCGTTCCACCCTCCGCTCCGCCATCGCCGACACCCTGGCCGATCCGACCGACGACGAGATTGACGGAGAACTCCGCGTGCTCGCCAGCGTGCTCTCGACCACTCCGCAGTGAGTGCCCAGCGCCCTCCTCACTGCACCGCCAGCCGCGCCGTCATCGCAGCCGCCTTCCCCAGAGTGCAGTAAAGCGGCGCACGCTTCAGCACTTCCGCGAAGACCCGCCGCAGCGTCTCTCCAGTCGCCGGCGACGTAACGAAGACGGTCACATCCACGTTAGCCAGCGAAGGATCGCCTTCCTCCATGCCAAGATGCGCGAGTACATTGTGCAGCTTTGCTTTGGCTGTGGCTTCCAGTTCATCAATGACAAGTCCCTGCTGCGTGCAGGCAGTGGCGAAACTGTTCACGAGTTCCGCAGCGAGCGCGCCGAGCAGGGCTTCGATGGCGGAGGGGTGCGCGTCCTTTTCCTCGAAGCTCGCGGGCTGGCCGAGCTTCCAGGAGAAGTTGCGCGCAAAGAGCGTTGCCTCCTGGCTTCCGGATGAGCGCGCACGCACGCGCCATTCGTAGTCACGCGCCTGTTGTTTGTCCTTCTCCAGTGCCACGACCTGGGCGGTGACGTCTGCGCCGCGCCGGACGTAGTGCCGCCAGCGGCCCGGCACTTCCTCATCCGTGCGCAGATACTCGTGTCCGGTCATGCGGCACCATGGCGGGAGTTCGTCCGCGACGGTCGGCTCGGTGCTCCGCAATTCAAGTACACCACCGGCGGGAACCAACTGCATGTGCTGCCGGATGAGCAGGATCAGCCCCGACCCGCAGTCCATGTCGCCGCCGTCGAAGAAGGCCCGAAGGCCCGAATTCCCAAGGCCCGAAGACTCGTCCTGAAGGCCCGAATTCCCAAGGCCCCAAGGCCCAAAGGATTCCTGTTCGGGAGTTTCCCGGCTTTTCGGGTCTTGGGAACTTGGGTCTTTGGGTCTTTCCATCAAAGGGGTCTTTCCATTAGTCGGACAGCTTCCGGTAAATCGCGCACATGATCCGGTGCAGTTCTGTGGCCTCTTTGTAGAGCGGGCGTGCTTCCTCAGCCATGCCAGGTTCTGAGGCTGCAATCATGCGAAGAAAGTAGCGCGCCTCTTTGGCCTCCTTGCGACAGGTGCCTATGCGGTTCCGACTGTCTTTCTTCGACACGCCCTCATCGGCCTCGCAGTAGTTTGCTCCCACGGAAGTGCCCGCACCGGCAAGTTGACCACTCAGCCTGTCGTTCACCGGATTCCGCGGCAGCTTGCGGCAAAACCGGACAATCGCCTCTCCAAACTGCGCCGTCCGTTCTTCAAGATCGTAAGGTGGCGTGCTCGCGCTCTCGCTGGATTCACTCACACAATTTAGGGTCTTGGGAATTCGGGGCTTTGGTTCTTTTCAATAGCTCACGTTCGGCGAGCCGTTGCTGAGCCACTCGACGAGTACGGCACCGCCCGCGATTTCCACGCCGGCGAAGAGTACGTCCGGCTCGATACCGCGCTTTTTGCAGCACGGCGCGCAGGCGACGATGCGGCCGCCGGCGGCGAGGAAGTTGGAGATGAGTTCCGTGAGCGGCTTGAAGGGGCCGCCCTCATTGACCTTGGCGGCTTCGTCCTTCACGCCGGCCCACACGCCGTCGGTGCTGAGAAAGACCATCGTGTTTTTGCCGCTGCCCAGCGCCGCGGTGGCGACGACGAAGGCGACGGTGGCTTTGTCAGGATCCTGTTTGCAGTGATTGAGGGTGACGCAGAAGGTGCTCATGGATTTATGATTTGAGATTTACGATTTATGACTTGGTCGAGGTGCGGACGACATACAACGGGTGTGCCGTTTCCACGAGTGCATTTCCTGTGAGGCGGCACCATGCGGGGATTTCGAGCGGGGCGCCGGGGTCGAGGGCGCGGACTTCGATGAGGGTGCCGGGCGGCTGACGTTTGGTGAAGAGGAGGAGGTCGAGGAGAAGTTCGCCGCAGCCGCTTTCGCCGCCGTCGAAGGTGATGGCGGGCTGCGGCGGTGATGGCGGGTTGTCAGGCACGGGCGAAGAAGTGCAGCTTGTCCGCGGCTTCACTGAGCGCGGCAAAGCCTGACGTACGGCCTGGCTCCCACTTCTTGAGCCCCTCCATGTCCATCATCTCGCGGTGCTTCGGGTTATCGTAGTCCATGCGGTAAAGCACGTCGAGCCAGCGCGCTTCCGTGGCGGCATCGAAATCCGCGCGCACGGCGAAGACGCAGTGATCGAAGCGGTCCGTCGTCGCGATGATGTGAAACTTCGCGGGATCAATGGTGCCGTCTTTGGTCCACGCCTGCCAGTTGAGATCAATGAGCGCGCTGGCCTGCGCTTCGCCGCGCTTGAGACATTGGAACGCCTCCTTCTCCCCGCCGATGTGATCGCCGTGCAGCCCCACGAGCAGATCGAAGCGCCGCGCCGTGTAGTCTCTGCCGTCCTCCATGCCCTGACGGAGCAGCAAGCCCTGGGGAATGAGGCGCGCCTGGGGCGAATCCTCCGCGCCATACGCCACGACCTTTCCGCGCAGTTGTTCCAGGCTGGTCACTTCGTTCGTCGCGATGATATGCGACACCCGGTCCCGGTCCGTGTCCCGCATGGCGATGGCCCGGCACGTCCCGCCGCTGCGCCGCTGCACATCCACCCACGCCAGCGGCGAGTTCCACGCGATGTCTATCTCCCCGGCCATCAGCGCGTCGTTCTGCAAGTCGTAGTCTTTGTAGAGCTTCACATCCATCGGGCAGCCGTTGGATTCAAAGAACTCACGGATGATGTCCCAGATGATGGAGACTTTAGGATCATAGAGAACGGCACCGACGGTCACTGGTTTCATGGTCAGGGGGGGAAGAGGATGGCGCGGAAATACACGCGGCACCGGTGAGTGCAACGCGCCGTTGCCGCTGCGCCCGTGCCCCGTCGCTCCGAGACGGGTTAAAACTCCCTGCCGCAGGCACACTCTAAAACACGCAGTGCATCCCGCCGCCACAACGCGCCCCCCTCAAAGTGCGGCTGTTGCCGATCGCTACAACCTGTCCCGGAGCGACAGGCCACAGGCTGCTCCCGGCCTCTTCAAAAAAACCGAAAAATCTTCTCCCCGGGGCCAACGTTCCAAACCATACTGCGAAGTAACGGGAGACACTCACCGCTCTCTACCATTCCACACCATGATATCCATCCGTACACTTCTCCTCTCTGCTCTGTTCGCCCCGGTGCTCTCCGCCGCGCCTGTTACCTGGACCACGGCCACGGTTTCCGGGCCGGGGGATGTCAGCACCGCCGGGTCGCTGGTGGGGGCCATGAATGTGGGCGGGCCGGCGGCGGGGGCTATCAATGGCGTGAACTTCGCGGCGGATGCGGGGGGCACGGGGGTGCAGCCGCTGGGCTGGGCGACGGTGCAGTTCAGTTTCGCAGGGGAATTCAATAATCAGTTCTGGTCCGGCGGCGATCCGTGGGGGAGCGGGAATTATAATACGGCGATGGACTGGGGGCGGTATGGCGATGGCGCGCCCTACACGGGCACGGTGACGCTGGCCGGGTTGGTGACGGGGGCGCAGTATCAGGTGCAGTTGTGGATCGTGGATACCCGGGGCGGCGCTCTGAACACCCGCGTGCGCACGGTGGATGGCACCGCCACCACGGCGGCGGGACCAAATATCGCCACGGGCACGTTCACGGCGAATGCGGCCACGCAGGTCATCACCATCGCGGGGAATGCGGGCGGCGGGCACGGGCCACAGTTGAACATGATCCAGCTCCGGGAAACGGCGCGCCCGCCCATTGTGGTCACGAGTGTGGCGGACGCCGGCACCGGCTCGCTGCGGGCGGCGCTGGCCACGGCGGCGACGGTGCCGGGGCCGGATACCATCACTTTCGCCGCGGCGCTTTCCAACCGGACCATCACCCTGGCTTCGACGCTTACCGTTAACAACGCAGGCACCATCACCGTGGACGCCTCGGCGCTCCCGGTCGGGATCACCCTCAGTCGCGGGAGCGCGACCTTCGTGACCCTGGGCGTGAACAACAGCTCCGTGCTCACCCTCAGATCCCTCGCCCTGCGCGCCTCCACCCCCACCAGCGGGGCTGCACTTCTTAACTCCGGCAACGTGACCTTCGATCGCTGCACCATCTCCGGCCATAACGTCGCCGAAGGCGGCGGGGCGATTGTCAACAACGGCACGCTGACGCTGACGCACTGCACCTGTAGCGGGAACAGCGGTCCGTGGGGCGGGGTCGTTTACAATTCCAGCCCCGGCATCCTGACCCTGAGCCACTGCACGCTGGCCAACAACCGGTCCACCGGGACTGGTTCGTTTAGCGGCGGTGGAGCCATTGACCATAACAGCTCCATCCCCCTCACTATGACGGCCTGTATTCTCGCCGGCAATACCTCTGCGCGCACCCCCCCCACCGGTCCCGACCTGTGGAGGGAATCCGGCACCGTCATCGCCCGGAGCTGCCTCATCGGCGACGGCACTGACTCCACACTCACGAACGGCACCGACAGCAATCTCGTGGGCACCACCGCCGCGCCGCTCAATGCCCGGCTCAGCCCCACGCTCTCGAATTACGGCGGCCCCACCGAGACCCTGCCGCCCCAGGCCCCCAGCCCGGTGGTGGGTCAGATCGGTTTCCTCAACGGTCTCGCCGCCGCCGGCCTCACCGACCAGCGCGGCACCCTGCGCGGCGCGGCGGCGTGGAGCAATGATTTCTCCGCCGGCCTCAAGGGTGCCATCGCCCGGGGCAGCGGCGAGATCGACAGCGGGAGCTTTCGCCTCACGGAGGCCTCCGGCGATCAGAACGGCACGCTCGTCCTGCCGGACCTCGGGAATCTCTCCACCTTCGCGGCGTCCTTCGACTACATCTTCTCGCACAATGATTACCCCGCGGACGGCATGAGCTTTTCCTGGGGCCCGGCACCCGGCGGCATCGTCATTGATGCCGGCCTCAATCCGGGACACGTCATCAAGTTTGACATCTACAACGGCGGCGGGCCGGTCATCGGGCGGATCAGTTATGTCCGCAACGGCGTGGAAGTGACCGCCGACAGCGTGACGCTGCACCGCGCCAACGACCGCAATCTCTGGCGTTCCATCAATATCTTCCACTACAACGGCACGCTGCTGGTGACCTACCGCGGCGCGCTCGTCATCAATGCCACGACGGGCTACACCTACGCGCCAGGGGACCGCTTCGTCTTCGGTTCGCGCACCGGCGGGCTGGTCGCGGAGCAGCGGGTGGATAATGTGGCCATCCTCACACAGTTCACGGGCGCGGCGGACATCGGCGCGGTGGAGCGGGTGGGTTCCCTGAATGTCACTCAGTTCGGCGACAGCGGCGAGGGTTCGCTGCGCTGGGCCATGCTCGATGCCGCGCGCGTCACCGGCGGTGGCAGCGTGGTCTTCGATCCCTCGCTCAATGGCAGTACCATCAATCTCGCCTCCCCGCTGGAGGCGCCGTCCGGTGAGCGTGTGACGGTGGATGCCACGAGCCTGCCGCAGGGCCTCACGCTGAGCGGCGACACGAACCGCGACGGCACGGGAGACACCCTCATTCTCAATGTGCCCGCCGGCAGCGTGGCGGTGCTGCATGGCCTCACCCTCACCAAAGGCTATAAACTCTTCGCGCCGGGCGGCGGGGCGATTCAAAACGCCGGCTCGCTGCTCGTCACGCGCTGCTCGCTGGTGGGCAACGTCGCTGACGAAGGGGAGGGCGGGGCGATTCGTAATACCGGCATCCTGTCCCTCCAGCACTGCACGCTCGCAGGCAATTTGGCGAAGAAGGCCTTCGGTAACGCCTCGGGCGGGGCGATATATAACGACGCCGGGGCGACGCTGTCGGTCAGCCAATGCACCATCGCCAGGAACACGGCCGCGGGTGCCCCGGACGGCAGCGGTGCCGGCATCTACAACGGGGGCAGCCTGACCCTGGCCAACAGCATCGTGGCGGAAAACAGTACGCTGCCATTCGGCGATGGCGCAGACATCTTTACCACCGGCAGCATACGGCACCGCGGACGGAATCAGGTGAACAGCTTCTGGCGTCTGCCGGGCAGTCCCCTGGATGGCTTTGAAAACTTCCTCACCGGCCCGACGGGCCTGGGCGGACTGGCCTACTACGGCGGGCGCACGCCGGTGATGCCCTTGCTGGCCGGCAGTTTCAACATTGACCGCAGCGAGTACGTCACCGGCCTCGCGCAGGATCAGAGCTTCACCAGCCGCGGCACCTGGGGGTGGACGAATGATTTCAACTTCGACATCAATGGCGCGACGGTGTTCAGCACCGGCAGCGGAGCCGCCAGCCTGAATGCCGGCAGCCTGCTGATGACGCCGGCGGTCTCTGCGTCTTCCGGCACCATCGTGCTGCCGGACCCGGGGGCCTTCACTGGCTTCACTGCCAGCTTCGACTACCGCTGGACGGGCGCCGCCGCGGCGCTGCCCGTCGGCGGCCTCAGCTTTTGTTTTGGCCCGGCTCCCGCCACCGGCTTCAATGAACTTGGCCCCACCAACTGCCATGTGGTCAGCTTCGACCTCTTCAACACCGGCGGGAATGCCGGCAAAATAACTTACAAGCGTCCCGGCACCGCGGTGCAGCCGAACGACACCAGCATCGGCGCCTTCAGCCGCGTGAATGACGCTAACAAATGGAATGCCATCACCATCACCCTGAAGCCGGACGGCAAGCTCACCGTAAAGATGAACGGCTTCATAATCCTCAGCGACATCGCCACCGGCTACACCGCCGCGCAGGGGCGCATCTTCAGCGTCGGCAGCCGCAATGGCAGCGGCACCGGCGCCACCGAGCAGCGGCTCGACGACCTCACCATCCTCACCAATCCCACCGGCCTCTCGGACATCGGGGCCGTGGATTACGTGGCCGTCCCGCAGACCGCCACCGTGATGAACCGCGCGGACTCAGGTGCCGGCTCCCTGCGCGATACCATCGCCGCCGTCGCCTCCGGCGGCAGCATCGGATTTTCCCCCGTGCTGCAAAACCAGGAGATCGCCCTGCTTTCCGAACTGGATATAGACAAGACCCTCACCCTCGACGCCGGCACGACCGCTATCACCCTCGGCGGCAACCGCAGCGGCAACAACAACAACACCCGCCACCTCCGCGTGCGCAGCAACGGCAACGTGACCGTGAAGAACCTCACCTTCGCCCGCGGCACCGGCGTCGGCTTTGAACCCAGCTTCGGCGGCTCGATACACAATGCCGGCAGCCTGATGCTGGAACGCTGCACCTTCACCGGGAACGGCGTCACCGACGCGGGTGGGGTCATCTTCAACGGCGGGGCCATCTACAGCACCGGCCCGCTCATCCTCACGCGCTGCACCCTGAGCGGCAACACCGCCAATGAAGGCGGCGGCGTGCGGAGCGTCGGCTCGGCCCTCACGGCCACGCAGTGTACCTTCAGTGACAACACCGCCACCATTGGCGGCGGGGTGTCGGCAGCTTCCGGCGCGGGCACCGTCCAGCTCACGCACTGCACCTTCAGCAGTAACACGGCCACGGGCACCGACGTCGGCGGCGATATCGGACTGGTGGGTGGCGGCGGGATTTTCCTCTACGAAAAAGCCGCCACCATCACGAACTGCATCGTGGCCGGCAACACCAGCGCCAGCAGCAGCTACGGCCCCGACGTGCAACAGGTCGTCAGTTCCAGCGTCACCGTCACGGGACGGAACCTGTTCAGCGACACCGGCAGCTCTGGTCTCTCCGCCGGCAGCACCGTCATCGTCGGGGCACCGCTCCTCGCCGCGCTCGGCAACTATGGCGGCCCCACGCCGACCCGCGCCCTCCAGCCCGGCAGCCCCGCCCGCAACGCCGCCACCGCCTTCCCCGCCATCACCAGCGACCAGCGCGGCTACCCCTTCGTCGGCCTGCCGGACATCGGGGCCTATGAAGCCGGCACGTGGCTGAACTACGAAGCATGGGCCGTGGAAGTGCTCCCCCCCGCCACACCGCCCCAGGACCGCGCCCCCTTCTCCGACCCCGATGGCGACGGTGCCACCAACGAACAGGAATGCGCCGCCTTCACTAATC
>JANOZA010000326.1:0-3912 GCA_031429155.1 Verrucomicrobiota bacterium
CAGGATGCGGCCAACGGGCAGGCCGGAGGCCCGCCCTACCCTTCATATCCGGCCTGGCACGTTCAAGCGTAAGCCCTGCTGGTCCTGCAGGACGCTGCTTACCCGATCACTTCCGGCCAGTCCGTGTGGAAGAACTCGCCCTCCGGCTTGTCGGTGCGCTCATAAGTGTGGGCACCGAAGAAGTCGCGCTGGGCCTGGAGGAGGTTCGCCGGCAAGCGGGCGGCGCGGTAGCTGTCGTAGTAGCCGAGGCTGGCGGAGAAGGCAGGGCAGGGGATGCCGTTGAGCGTGGCGATGGACACCACTTCGCGCCAGTTCTGCTGGGTCTTGTTGAGCAGGTCCTTGAAGAACGGGTCCAGCATCAGGTTCGTCAGGGCAGGGTTGCTGCGATAGGCGTCGGTGATGCGGTTGAGGAAGCGCGCGCGGATGATGCAGCCGCCGCGCCAGATGGCCGCGATGCTTCCGAGGTCGAGTCCCCACGACTTCTTCTCGCCCATCGTTTTGATGAGATCGAGCCCCTGCGCGTAGGAGATAATCTTCGAGGCGTAGAGCGCATCGTGCACCTTTTGCACGAGGCCGGCCTTGTCCACGTTCACCGTGGGGCCGTGGAGTTCCGTGCTCGCCGCGACGCGGGCCTTCTTCATGGAGGAAAGAATCCGCGCCTCCACCGCCGCGTTGATAGTGGAAATGACCACCGCGTTCTCCGCCGCGTTGAGCAGTGTCCACTGGCCGGTGCCCTTCTGGCCGGCTTTGTCCTGGATGAGTTCCACGATGGGCGTGCCGGTCTCCGGGTCCTTTTGTTCGAGCGCCTTGCCGGTGATCTGGATGAGATAACTCTGCAGCGCCCCGTCGTTCCAGTCGTTGAACACCTTCGCCATCTCGTCCGTCGTGAAGCCGGCGGCTTTGAAGATATTGTAGGCCTCGCAGATGAGCTGCATGTCGCCGTACTCGATGCCGTTGTGGATCATCTTCACATAATGGCCCGCGCCGCCGGGGCCGATGTGGATCACGCAAGGCTCGCCGTCCACCTTCGCCGCGATGCTTTCAAAGATCGGCTTCATCACCTCCCAAGTGCTCGCCGGGCCGCCGGGCATGATGCTCGGGCCCTTGCGCGCTCCCTCCTCGCCACCGCTCACGCCTGCACCGATGAACCGCAGATTCTTCCCCGCGAGATACGCATCGCGCCGCTCCGTGTCCGTGTAGAGCGAATTACCGCCATCAATGATAATGTCCCCCTCCTCCAGCAGCGGGATGAGTTGCTCGATCACCGCATCCACCGGACCGCCCGCCTTCACCATGATCTGGATCTTCCGCGGCCTCTTCAGACTCTTCACAAACTCCTCCAGCGTCGCACTCCCGATGAGCTTCTTCCCCGGCTGATCGGCGATAAATTTATCCGTCACACTCGTCGTCCGGTTATAGACCGCCACGGTAAATCCGCGGCTCTCCACGTTGAGGACAAGGTTCTGTCCCATGACAGCGAGTCCGATCAATCCAAAGTCTGCCTGGCTCATTTTGTTACTGGTAATTACTGGGTTCTAATAAGGGGGACGGGCGCGGTAAGGTGACGCCGTTGGCATGTCCACCGGTTTTTTGTTTCTCAAACTCATCAGCCCCGCTCATGGCATGGTCATTGCCACCGGCTGCCTCTCGCGACATAAATCCTCCCCGACCCCGGTAGTGAGGACCGAAAAGACACCCAGATCATACGGCTCGGGCCCGGAATTCCAGTGTCATGCCCCTGCGATCCCCGTCCCGGGCCTGCCAGACCGGCCCGATGCAACTGTCGGGAGCAAGCGAAGACATGATGCGCAGGTGTATGCAGTTGCAGTCTTGGAAAAATAAGACGTGGGCAAACAGTATGCAGGTGCATACTGGAACACAAGAGACGAAAGCAATAAGGATGCAATTGCATACGCAAAGAAAAGACATAAAAAGGAACAGTATGCAGGCGCAGACAATGAGAAAACAGACAAAATGACTCTGTATGCAGTTGCAGATTAAACAAAGACAGACAAAAGTGATCGATATGCAGGTGCATACAGGAAGAAACATATTGCAGCGAACTGTATGCAGTCGCATATAGGTAAGCAGCATCTCCAGCCGATGAATTTTCAGCTTCACCCACACCGGCACACAATAAAACCAAGCAAAAGCACCCGCCATGCCTGAATCCGAACTCTCCAAATACGCCGAGAACCAGTTTGAATCCGCCACCCGGAGGCGCTTCCCGCTCATGAGCGAGGTGCTGGCCGATACCCTGCCGCGGGCGACGGCAGCGGTGGGGGGAAACTTGCTGTTCACCACGGTCCTCGCGGCCCTGAACACCGCGGCCACCGCGTGGTCGGCGGGGGAAACGACGCTGGCTAACGCCGAGGCCGCCCAGCCGGCAGCGACGTTCGCCTTTGAAGACAAAATGTTCAGTCTCCGACGGAAACCGGACGCGGATACTTCCAGCCCCCTGGAGACCTGGGATGCCGCCATCCGCAGTCAGGTCGCCTACCAGGGCCCGACCTATAAACTGCTGCTGCCGAATGGCCGGAGGACGGTCACGGCAGGCAGCTTCGAGGCGCAACTCGATGCCCTGCGCGACCTCGGCGTCCGCCTCGCGGCGCAGGTCGCGAAGCCGGTGCTTGTCACCCTGGGCGGGACGGTCACGGCATTCGCCAGCGCCGCCCGCGCTCTGCGCACCGCGCAGACGGTGGCTAAGGCTAACCTCGAAACGTCCCGCGAGGCCCAGGAGGCGAAACGCCTAACCGCCGCCGCGGCTCTCTATGCGCTCATCGGTCAGGGCATGGCGGTGTGGAATGGCACGCCGGCACAGGTGGATACCCTGTGGGATGTGAACCTCCTTCGCCGCCCCGCGCAGACCGTCCCCGGCGCCCCCGCCGATACCACCTGGACGCCGGCCTCGCGCACGCTTTCCACTTCCGTTATGCCCGCCGGCGGTTCCCGCCTCGAAGCCTGGCGCACCGGCCCCGGCGGCATGCCGGAACGACTCGTCAGTGCCGCTTCCGGCGTCACCAGTGTCGTCATTCCCGCCACCATCACCTTCCTGCCGGGCGGACTCTATCAACTCTGGCTCGTCGCTCTGAACGGCAAAGGCTCCAGCCTCCCGGGCCCGGTGCAAAACTGGACGGCGGTGTGAGGGGCGCGGGCAGGGTGACCCGTTTGCAGCGGATTCCCCCGTGACACCCGGCGTGCTGTATTCTACATCCGCAGCATGATGCGTCTGATATTCCCTCTGCTCACCGTGCTGTGCCTGTCTGCTGTCGCGGAGGAACCGGAGGCTGCGGCGCCGCGGGCGGCGGAGTTGTCGAAGAAGGTGAAGCCTTCGCTGGTGTCCATCGAGCCGGCCGGGCGCGACGGGGAAGTGGCGGGAGTGGGCACGGGATTCGTCATCGCGGCGGACGGGTTGATCGCGACGAACATGCACGTGATCGGCGAGGCGCGGCCGTTGCGGGTGACGCTGCCGGACGGGAAGCGGCTGGATGTGACGGCCATTCACGCCTGGGACCGGAAGAAGGATTTGGCGATTCTCCAGGTGGACGCGAAGGACCTGCCGGTGCTGAAGCTAGGAGATTCCGCCGCGCTGTCGCAGGGTGACTATGTGGCGGCGATGGGGAATCCGCTGGGGCTGCGATTCAGTGTGGTGGAGGGCGTGGTGTCGGCGCTCCAGGAGGTGGATGGTCAGGACATGGTGCAATTGGCGATGCCCATCGAGCGCGGGAACAGCGGCGGGCCGTTGTTGAATAAGGACGGAGAGGTCGTGGGCATCGTTTCGCTCAAGAGCACACTGACGGAGAACATTGGCTTTGCCATGCCGGTGAATGATCTCCGTGCATTGCTGGAACATGCCGCTCCGGTGGCGATGAAGAACTGGCTGACCATCGGGGCATTGAACGAAAAAGTCTG
>JANOZA010000327.1:0-7513 GCA_031429155.1 Verrucomicrobiota bacterium
CGATAGAAAAGAGCGCCGGTCCCTCCCATCACGGCAAACGCACCGGAGATCACTTCACATTCAGGCACACGATGTCGCCTGTGGCGTTGCGGCAGTAGATGTGGCCGTTGGCGAGAACGGGAGTGGTCCAGCATCTGCCACCGAGGACCTGAGCGGTGGAGGTGGGGTCGAATTTCTCCGCGCTGAGGGGGGCGACCATGAGTTCGCCGCGGGCGCTGAGAGCGATAAGTTTGCCGTCGGCAACGGTGACGCCGCCGACGCCGAAGGCCGGATGCTGCCATTTCACGTCGCCGGTTTTGAGTTCGATGCACTTGAGCGGGCCTTTGTCGCCGTCGTTGCCATCGGGGCCGTATAGGTAGCCGTCCACGAGGACGCAGGAGTTGAACTGGCTGCGCATGAGTTTGTTCTCCCATATCTTTTCCGGCGCGCTGCCGCCCAGTTTGATGAGGGTGGCGCCTTTCTTGTATCCTGACGAGATGAAGACCTGGCCGTCGAACACGATGGGGTCGGCGGCATTGACGCCGTATTGGGTTTTCCATGGGTACTGCCAGAGCATTTTCCCGCTGGCGGCGTCCACTCCGAAGTAGGCCTTGTCGGAGCAGAGAATGATCTCGCCAGGCTTGCCCGGCATGGGATAGGGCGTGGAGTAGCCGGCCGGTTTGGCGACGGATTTCCATTTTACGGCACCGTCTGATTTGGAGAGGGCGATGCCGTGCTCGCCGATGCTGAGGATGACGAGATCGCCCTGCACGAGAGGCGAGCCGGCGAATCCCCAGTCGGGAATGGGCATGTTGTTATCAGTGGCGACATTTTTCGACCAGACGACTTTGCCGGTGGCGGCGTCGAGGCACATGGCGTCGCCCCAGCGGCTGAGTTGATAGACTTTCCCGTCGGCAACTGTGGGGGTGGCGGAGGTGCCGCCTTCGTAGAATTTGTCGCCGAGTTCCGAGGGATAGGTGTGCTGCCAGATTTCCTTGCCGGTGGCGGCATCGAGGCAGAAGACGGAGTCCTTTTCGCTCGCGAAGCCAGTGGTATAAACGCGGCCGCCGGCGACGGAGAAGGACGCGAAGCCGATGCCCGCATTCGCCTTCCACAGGACCGGCGGGCCGTCGGCGGGCCATTCGCTTTTCCAATCCGCCTCTTTCGAGATGCCGTTGTGATCCGGGCCGCGCCAGTGAGGCCAGTCGGCGGCGAGGAGATTGGAGGAGAGCGCGGAGAGGATGAGGAAATGGCGGAGATGCATGGCGGGGGATACGCGGTGAATGGGAAAAAGCTATCGTCGGAGCGGGTGCTTGCCGCGGGGTGGGAATGCGCTCAGGATGACGGCATGAAACTGCTCCCGCCAATCGCTGCCCTGACTGCCTTGCTGCTGTTTGTCTGGTTGCGCGGCGCGGGCGAAAAACCAGCGCTCGTTGATCTCGCGGCGGCGGCTCCGGATGTGAAAGTGGATCTCCGCTATGCGACAGATGACAACTTCTTCCGGCAGAAGTTCTACACCGACACCAGGGCGCGGCTGCGTCCGGCAACGGCGGCCAAACTCGCGGCGGCGCAGAAGGAGTTCGCGGAGCGTGGCCTCAGTCTGAAGGTCTGGGACGCGTGGCGCCCGCTCAGCGTCCAGCGCGAGATGTGGAAGGTGATGCCGAACCCGGATTACGTAGCCGATCCCGCGAAGGGCTCGCGCCACAACCGCGGCGCCGCAGTGGATGTCACGCTCACGGACAAGGACGGACGCGAACTGGAAATGCCGACGGGATTCGATGACTTTTCGCCACGGGCGCATCCGGATGCTGCGGAGGTTTCGGATACCGCAAAGAAGAACCGCGCACTGCTCCGCGAGGTCATGGAACGGCATGGATTCCGGGTGCTGGCTACGGAGTGGTGGCACTTTGATGACACCGACTGGGAACAGTTCGGTATTCTCGAATAGGCACGGGGCTGCGGGGAGTTTCCGGTTGCGCGGCGGACGGGTGAACACACCCTCGCGACCATGCACAATCATTCACTTACCTCCACCGGAGTCCTTGCCAGCGTTTCCCAGGCGGCTCGCGAATCATTGAGCGGTTTCGGCACTTTCAAGTCCTGCCCCAAGGGAAGTCTCATCGTGGAACAGGGTGGACCCGCGAACGCACTGCACATTGTCTTCAGCGGGGAACTGCAAGTGATGCTGCGCACGCCGGACGAACTGGTGCCATTTGGCTACGTCCACGAGGGCGAGACGGTCGGAGAGATGGGATTTCTTGAAGAAAATGCCATCGCCAGTGCAGCGGTGACCGCAGTAGTGCCGTCCGTGGTTTGGTCCATCAGCGCTGAGGCGTTCGAGGCTTTTCTGGACAGCGCGCCTGTCGCCGGGACCGAGATATTGAAGGCGATCCTGAAGCTCGTCGGCCGCCGCGCCCGCAAAGGCAATGAGAGGCTGGCGGATGAGATCGAGGAGCAGCAGTAACGAAGAGCAGGGGCGACAACCAAGTGGGAGTCCTTCAGGGCGGACTTTGGGGGGGATAACCCGGCTGCCGCCCCCGGATTCTTGTGGGGATCAAAGCAGAGCCTTACTGCGGCGGCGCTGGAGGAGGAGGAACCGGCTGTCCCGGTGCGCCCTGGGGAGGGTGCGGCGGACGGCCCTCCGGACGGAAACCAGGCTGCCCGCCGGGCTGTCCGGGCGGGCCGGACTGTGGCTGAGGTCCGCGAAATTGACCGCCACCGCCTTGACCGCGGAACTGACCGCCACCCTGAGCATTGGGCGGAGGCGGAGGCGGAGGGCCTTCGGGAAAGTTTGGTTGCTGGATCTGAGGGCCACCACCGTTTCCGCCACCCTGAGGGGGCGGACCCTGCGGCCGACCACCGCCTTGACCGCCCTGACCACCGGGGCGTCCTCCGCCCTGGCCGCCTTGACCGCCGGGGCGAGCACCGCCCTGGCCGGGTCCGTTCGGCTGCGTGGGTCGGATTTCCTCCATGGACAGTTCGCCGTCGTTGTTCTTGTCGAGGGTCAGGAGCGCTTTGGTGGCATTGGCCAGCTCTTCTTTGTCTATCTTGCCGTCCTTGTTGGCATCCAGGGCAGCGATGATCGGAGGGACCATCATCGGACGGCCACCAGGCTGACCGGGCTGCCCTGGAGGACCTTCAGGCCGACCCGGCCCTGGTTTTCCTGGCTGCGGGGCCGCGGGCGCGGATGGGGGCGTAGGCGGCGCGGGATTCTCCGGGGCGGCCGGGTTTTGAGCGAGCAGGGCTCCGGCGGTAGCCAGAAGACCGAGCAGTGAATAGGATGTGGTGTATTTCATTGGTTTGGATGTGTCGAGTTTGAGTTCAATATCAGTTCGCAGGTGACAAAATGAAGCCTGCGCTGACATCAATATAGACAACACTCATGTAAAGACTTGATGGGCAAAACAGGAGGAATTTGTGAAGCACGTGTAAAAGTGGTCGCGGCGAGCCCCTTGAATGGGCACAGTTGAGCCTTTTCCGCATCAACTCCACGGCCCGATCAACCGCGGGTCATTCTGACTTCTTCATCACATGCCCCATCCGCCGGCCAACACCCTCGACGTGCTCGTCATTGATGACGATGAGAAACTCTGCCGTCTGATCACCGATTACCTGGAGCCGCTCGGCTATCGCATCACCTCCGCGCACAACGGACCGGACGGCCTGGTGTCGGCCACCGGCAAGGCCTGGCACGCGATCATCCTCGACTACATGCTGCCAGGCATGGACGGCCTGGAAGTGTTGCGCCGGCTCCGTCAGGTGAGCGCCGCGCCGGTGCTGATGTTCACTGCCCGCGGCGATGAAGCGGACCGCATCGTGGGTCTGGAACTCGGTGCCGATGACTACCTGCCGAAGACTTTTTCGCCACGCGAACTCCTGGCCCGCCTGCGCGCCGTGACGAGGCGCGGCAGCACGAATATTCAGCCTGTAGGGCCTCTGCGCGAAGTCGTGGTCGGTGAACTGCGAATCTGCGCTGACACCCGCACCGCCGTCATCGGCGACCAGCCGCTCACGCTTACACCCGTGGAGTTCGATCTCCTCTACTGCCTCGCCCGGTCTGCCGGCCGCGTGCAGACGCGCGACCACCTGCTGGAGGAAATCCGCGACCGCGACTACGAAGTGTTCGACCGTTCCGTGGACGTCCACATCAGTGCGCTGCGCCGCAAGCTCGGCGATGATCCCAAGAACCCGCACTACATCCGCACCCTGCGCAGCGCCGGCTACATGCTCATCAATCCCAACCACTGACATGCCCGCGCGATTTCCACTCTACGCCAGAATCCTCAGCTGGTTCTTTTTGAATATCAGTCTGCTCGGCGCGGGACTCTACCTTGCTCTGCGGTCCGGGCGCACCAGTGAATGGTTCGTCATGCAGCAGGCCGAGCCGCGGCTGCAGTCGCTGGCCCGGCTCCTCGTGCAGGAGCTGCAGCCGCTCCCGGAGGAGGAATGGGACGGCGTTTTGAAGATGTATGTCGAAGCCAACGGCATGGCGTTCACCGTCTTTGGCGGAGACCGGCAGATCGCGGGCGAGCCTGTCAGATTGCCGGAGCAAGTCCGCGTTCACCTCAATGTGCGGCCAGGACCGCCCGGCGGCGGACCTCAGCCCAACCCGCCTCCAGGGCAACCGCGCCGGCCCGGACGCCCGTTGTTCGACGAAGAAGGACGGCCGTTCCCTGACGATCCGCCGCGTCCCTTCGACGGCTCCCCCGGCGAACCGCGATTCCCCGAGGGACGGCCGCAAAACCCACCGCAGGGCCAGGGCCGGCTGAGGCTTGATGCGCAATTTCCCAAGATGTTTGAGCGGACGGAGGACCCGGCAGCCTACTGGTTCATCATCCACGTTCCGCTGCGTCCGCAGGGCGGCATGTCGCTGGTGCTGCGCACTGAAAGCCTCGCCTCTGGCGGTCTCGCGATGGATTTCACTCCTTGGGTCTGGGGTGCCGCCGGAATGCTGGCGGTGTCGGCCCTCCTCTGGATTCCCTTTGTTCGCAGCCTCACACGCCAAATCGCCGGGATGAAAAAAGCCACGGCGCGCATCGCGGAGGGGGAATTCGATGTAAACGTCCCCGACAAGCGCCGTGATGAACTGGGCGAACTGGCCGGCGGCATCAACCGCATGGCCGGGCGTCTGTCGGGGTTCGTCACCGGGCAAAAGCGTTTCCTGGGGGACATCGCGCACGAACTCTGCACCCCACTCGCCCGCATGCAGATGGCCGGCGCCGCCCTCGAACAACGAGCGCCGGAGGAACTCCATCCCCGTATCACCGACCTCACCTCCGAGGTGGAGTCCATGTCTCAGCTCGTGAGTGAACTGCTCGATTTTTCCCGGGCCGGACTCGCCCCGAAATCAGTCACCCTGAAAGACACCCCGCTGCTCCCGCTCGTCGAGCAGGCCGTTGCCCGGGAGTCCCTGCCCGCCGGGCGCTTGAAGATGAATGTTCCACTGGACATAACAGTCCACACCAACCCAGGCCTGTTGCTGCGAGCCACAGGAAATGTGGTGCGCAATGCCATGCGCTATGCCGGCCCGCAGTCGCACCTTGAAATTACCGCACGCTGCGAGAACGGCAGCGCCGTGCTGACGATCTCCGACAACGGCCCCGGAGTCCCCGAAGATGCGCTCGCCAGCCTGTTCGATCCCTTCTTCCGCCTCGAATCCGCCCGGGACCGCCAAAGCGGCGGCACTGGCCTCGGTCTCGCCATTGTGCGCACCTGCATCGAAAGCTGCGGCGGCACCGTCATTGCGCGAAACCGTGAAGGCGGTGGACTGGAGGTCATTTTCAGGCTGCCTGCGACCATTCGAGAGCCCCAATCCAGTCCTTGACACTCCAAAGCAGGCCGCTAAGGGACGCGCTCCCTTTTTCCCGCTACCCCTACCCGCTCCCTACTACCATGGCCAACGTCCAAGTCATTCTCAAAGAAAAGATCGCATCTCTCGGTGCTGAAGCCGATGTCGTTTCGGTCAAAGCCGGCTATGCCCGCAACTACCTCGTCCCTCAAGGCAAAGCCTACGAGGCCTCCGCCGGTAATCTGCGCCAGATCACCAATCTCAAAGCCAAACGCACTGAGCGGGAAGCCGGAGAAAAAGTCGAAGCTCAAAACACTGCCGCGCGTCTCCGCAAGGTGACGCTAAAGCTCGAACTCGCCATCGGCCAGGGCGGCAAAGCCTTCGGGGCCATCACCGCTGCGGACATCGCTACGGCGATCGCCACCCAGTTCAAAGTCACCGTGGACCGTCACTCGATCGAACTGGAGAAGCCCATCAAGACGACTGGCAAGCATGAGGTCACCGTCCGCGTGCATCCTGAAGTCGAAGCCGTCATCCGCCTCTCAGTTTCCACTCCGGACGCTCCAGCAGAGAAGGACGACGAGGACGCGGAATAATTCCGGCGCGCCAAATCCAACGTTTTATCAACGCCCGTCGCCCGCAGCGACGGGCGTTTTTCGTTGGTCTGCAAGTCATCCGGCGATTCCTTTCTCAGCGACCTGCTTCTCCCAGGTATTGTAGAGAATGACTCTGCAAAATTTCGCTTGTGCCACAATCCTCTGCGAATATGCATTCGTCCAGTATTGAGACTGAGTCTCGCTTTCACTCAATCCGAACTCCCCCCAAACCCCACATCATGACAAAAACCCTCATCGCCTCTGCCGCCCCAATCCTGATCGCTTTCGCCGCGGCCCTCACGCCCGCCCAGGCCGGCGAGCGCCGCTTTGCCTTCAGCTACGAAGCCGATACGGCCCCAGCCGGAACCCGCGAGTTTGAGCAATGGATTACCTGGAAGTCCGACAAAGGGACCAACGATGACTTCAATGAATTCACCTTCCGCGAGGAATTCGAGTTCGGCCTCACCGATCGGCTGCAACTCGGCATCTACCTCGCTGACTGGAAAATCCTCCGGGGCACCGACGACGACGGCACGTCATTCAAAGACTTCGGCTTCGACCTCATCTACAACCTGACCGACCCCACAACTGACTGGATTGGCTCAGCGCTCTACGGTGAAATGCTCACCGGTCCAGAAAAGTTCGTTCTAGAAGGAAAACTGCTGCTCCAGAAGAATATTGGAAAGTGGATGCTGGTCGCGAATACGGTCATTGAAGCCGAGTGGGAGGGCGAAGACCTTGAAGAGCAAATCGGCGTTTGGCAAAATACGTTCGGGGTCAGCTACCAGATAAATCCGTCATTCACCATCGGTGCAGAGGCGCGGCACGAAGTGGAATTCGCGGACTGGGAGGAAGCCGGCGATCACAGCTTTTACGCCGGCCCGAACTTCAGCTACCGCCACAAGAACTGTTTCATCGTTGTCTCCCCGCTCTTCCAGATTTCGAACATCGCTGACGAGCCTGACTTCATGACCCGCACCATCTTCGGTTTCCATTTCTAGGATGGCCTCCAACTCCACAGTGTTGGCTGCTGCGGTTGCGGCGGCAGTGACGTCTCTCTTTTCCGTCGGATGCGCCTCGACGGAAGATCTGGCGCCCCTGCCGCCCGCGCCGTCAGCGGGCCAGTCCACGTTGGAGGGCCGTAGAATTT
>JANOZA010000328.1:0-2132 GCA_031429155.1 Verrucomicrobiota bacterium
GGTATTTGAGGCTTTCAGATAAGCGTGCTGCGCGATAGGGTCCACGGTGATGGGGTAACGCGCCCCTCGCTCGTCCACGAGCAGGCGCAGACCGGGCGCAGCTACGGCGAAGTATGATGGAAGAGTTTTGCCATCAGCATCCCAAACTTTCAGTCCGGCGTAGTGGAGCACCGCCGCACCCGAGGCATCACGGAACTCTACGCCCAGCCCGTCAGTGGTAATCGCAGGGCGGAGGCCGCCGCGCACAGCGATTAAGAAGTTGAGAGTTGGTTGTTTGGAGTTGGGAGAAAGAACATTTGTCGGACGCTCACGCACGGTGAAGCCGTGCTCCAGCCCGCGCGCATCGTTTACAAACCACTCCGACACGGACTCATCCCACGCATAGGTGAGCCGCTGTCCCTCTGCCTGCACTGCTGGCTCGCCAGAGATAGCCTGCTCATTTCCCGTGAAGCCATAGCTTTTCAATTCCAGTCCCCACTGCCAGCCGCCGCCTGCGGGTTCCGTCAGAAACCCGCGCCCATCGAACTTCGTGATCCACTGCTGGCCCGGATTGCGTGCCTGCCACCCTCCTTCGGTGGGCTGAAAAGCGTGACGCCCCGCTTCATACGCCCCGCGAATGCTGGCCCAGTCTGAGTTCGCCAACCCTTCCGGCACTTGACCCGGCGCGGTGAGTTGTTGGGTCTTGGCAACCGGCGGCGCGGCGCGGAGATGCGCGGTAGCGGCAAGGATCAACGTGAGTGTGAGTATCCAGGGGGCTTTCATAGGCGCAGGTGGTGGAGGCGGAGCGAGGATGGCGGGAGTTGGGAAAACGGGGGCGCGTTTTCTGAGTAAGGCAACCATGCGTCCGGCCCGCATTCACTATGCCTGACTGTTGAGTGGAGGCAGGCTCCGCACCGCCCGGTGCTGGGACGCAGCGGAGTTTTATGGCTTGAACGGATTCCGAATCGTCAGTGCCCCGTCAATCACGAGGCCATCCTGCATGTCCTCCGATTCCAGCACCGTGCAGCCGGCGAGCAGGGCGCAGGCGACGATCTGGCTGTCCCAGAAGGAGAGCGAGTAGCGGCTGCGCAGTTCGACTGCTTTGGTGATCGTCTGCCGCGTCGAGGGGACGATGACCGCCCGTCGGTAAAAGGCGGCGATGACGCGCAGGAGCTGCGGGCCATCATAGCCGGCCTTCCGCACGAGATTGAGGCAGACTTCATTCACCACCTGAATGGAAACGGCGAGGTGGTCCGCTCGAATGGCAGTCATGGCTTTGCGCTGTTTGACAGGATCACCGCCACGCATGGCGGCGTAGAGCCAGATATTGGAATCGAGAAAGCGCATGACTCTCAGCGGCCTTCGTAGATTTCGTCGCGCGTCAGCGGAGTGAATGCAGGCAGCGGGTTCTCACAGAGTTCATCGAAGATGTCGCAATCAGTTGCGTGTGCGGGCATGTCGTCCTGCCAGACGAGCACATTGACTGTGCCTGCGAACATGGTTTGCGCCTCCGCCGGGAGACGGATGATACCGTCACGGATGGTTTGCTGGAAGGCAGCGGTGCTCATGCGGCGAGAGTCGCCTTTCCGCCGATGGGAGCAAGCAGGAATCCGGCTGGTGCAGAGGGTGGCGCGGAGCCATAAAACTGGTGGGGAACCGGAGCGTAGTGGAGATAGCCGCAGGCAAAGGCTCCTGCCGACCCCATACTTCCGTGGGCGGAGAGGGCGCGGCGCAGGTGTCGTGTCGTCAGAGAGCGGGTCCGCGGCGGGTGGAGGCAGGCTCCGCGCCGCCCGGCGCTGAGACGCCGGCATTCTTGAAGTGGACTTCGCAGGAGCGTCGCCCCACCTGGTTTTGGTGCGCCTGCGGCGGGGCTTTCGCTGGCGCAGTTACTCCCGCGGGCCGTAGCCGCTCCGTATGGGGCGGCGCTGAACCGGGACAGGAAAATTCCTCATTGAGCGGTGAATGAGATTTCCCTTTCATCCGTCTGCGGCTACTCTCCGCCGGAAATCTGTCCGGGCTATTCATCCACACCACTCATGAAAACATTGCCGCTGCTTCTCTGTCTTGCCGTCTTCGCCGGTCGCGTCCCGGCTCAAGAAAAAATCAAACTCGCCGATCTCACCCTGGAGGACGGCTCGAAACTCAGGGATATC
>JANOZA010000329.1:0-2164 GCA_031429155.1 Verrucomicrobiota bacterium
GGTTGAGACTGGCTTTGAGGAACTCACGGGCGCGACTAACGCGGGACTTGATGGTGCCGACCGTGGTGGATTCGATTTGGGCGGCTTCGGCGTAGGAGAGGTCTTCGAGAGCGACGAGGGTGAAGGCGCGCTTTTGCTTTCCGGGGAGTTGATGGAGGGCTTCGTCGAGCATTCTCAGGCGGTCCCCGCTGCCGGGTTCCAGGGTGTCTGCGTATTGCTCGGGTAGCTCAGCCAAAAGAGTCGGGCTCTTCTTCTGAAGGGCATTGAGCGTGCGGCTGCGGGCGATCATGAACAGCCAGGTGGAGAAGCGACTGCGTGCGGGATCGAAATCCTTGAGGCGCCGAAAGGCTTCCACGAAGACGATCTGCGCGATGTCTTCGGCGTGGCGTCGTTCGTCATTTAATAGAGTGGCAATCATACGGAGCAGGCGATCCTGGTAATGAAGAACGAGGTGCACAAAGGCATCGATCTCCCCGTCCACAATGCGTCGGATGATTTGGAGTTCGTCGGCTTCGTCCATACGTTGTTCCTTGATGATACCGGCGGGGAAGGAAATGGTTCCATTTTTTGCTCACAAACCCAAAAGGGGTTCCGCACGGCTGTTTGAACTCCACCCCGTGTCGCAGATTTCCTCCTGTGGAACACGGAGCCTGCTTGGGAGGTTCTGCGTGAGCAAGCGGCCACAAAGACACTACCCATTCATTTGCCCTTCACGGCTGGCAGTGCGACATGACGTGGCTCCGCCAAAAAGCTACTGAGCACATACTCCCCGGGACTTGGATTCAAGGTCGGCGGAAACGGTGCCTCATGCGATGCACCGTCACCTTCAGCGCCGCCGCACTCAGTCCCAGCGCCGCCGCCGCCGCCGCCTGATCGCCGTAATCCGATTCCCCCAGCAGCCACGGGCGCAGCTTTGCAAACAACGCCGACTTGCCCTGCTGCGCGCACTCGGCCTCCAGGGCATCCATCGCCCGCGCCAGCACCGTGACCGCCCACTGCCGGTCAAACGCCGCATCGGGCGAACGCCGGGCATCTTCCGCGACATGCAGCGCCGGCGCATCCGGCGACTCCGCATCCAGCGAGAGCGGCACCACCCCGCCGCCGCGCTTCTGCCGCGACTCCGCCTCGCGCTGGTGGGCCACGAAATGCTTCACCGCGCCTAGCAGATAAAACCGGAACCGTCCCCGCGCCGGATCAGCCGTGTGTATGGTGCCGCCGCTGAGCATTCCCGCAAAGAACGCATGACTCATCTCCCGGCCCATTTCGGCATCGCGAAACACACTGCCCAGGTAAGCCACTACCGGCTCATAATAAGCCGCGCAAAGGTCCGCCAGCGCCCTGCGCCCGTCCTCCGAATCCGCCTTCGCCAGACACACCCGCGTCCACCGCGTCGTGAGAAACGGAGCTGCGTGGAGGCATGCATTTGGCGCGGTGGTCATAAGATCAAGCATACGGGCCAGGCGTCAGAATGGCAATTGTTCTGGAAGAGTACCGATGATTCCCGGGCCTCCCGCTTCGGCGCCCTCGCGCTGGGCCTGCGACCTCATGACCGACTCCCCGACCCAGGTGGACTTCGAGCAACTGCGCGAACTCTACGTGCAGAGCACGTGGAAGGAGAAGAAGCCGGAGGCTTCGGCGGAGTCTCCCGGAATGCCGGATTGAGCGGAGGTTGCAAGAAATGGGGCGGGGATTCCCCAAATATTTGAGAAGGGCAAAACCTGCCGGGTGAGGGGGAATCCCGGGCGTTGGTGGGGAATGGTGTGCCCCTGTGAAGTAGGAGCCTTTTGCGGCAGGGCATCTGTTGGCCTGAAAACCCGACTCAAAACTTGATTCCCGGCATAAACTCTGAGAGGGTGGCGGCCATGATTTCCCCCGGCACTCCCACTGAACAGCAGGATCGCTCGCGTCTGCTGCGAACAATTCTGTGCGTGAGTATCCCGCTGACGTTGGCGCTGTTTTATTGGCTGGTGCCGAAATTCGCGGTGAACAATGCCATTTCCACGCTGCAGTGGCTCTTCGAATCATGGAACAGTGAGAATACCAACTACGAGCACGGCTGGATCGTGGTGGTGGTGATGGGCTGGTTTATTTACAAGGCGTGGAAGCCGATGCAGGCGGAGCCGGTGAAGGGAAGTAATCTGGCTCTGTGGTGGGTGGCGCTGGG
>JANOZA010000330.1:0-2129 GCA_031429155.1 Verrucomicrobiota bacterium
GCGGCCTGCTCAATCCCGGCAGCGACATTGACCTCCAGTTCATCCACCCGGACCGCGGCGGGCGCGACCTTTCTGAGAGCACTAAGGACGTCATCGGGAAGGTCATCACCATGCTCTGGGATGTCGGCTTCAAGGTCAGCCAGGGCGTCCGCTCGCTCAAGGAAACCTTCCAGTTCGCCCAGAAGGACCACATGACGATGTGTGCTCTCATTGAGAGCCGTTTCATCACCGGCGACCGTCCGCTCTACGACGAGTTTGAGGACAACTTCCGCCGCCAGTCCGTCACCGGTCGCGAAAAGGACTTCCTCAAAGAGCGCATCAGGGATCTCAAAGACCGCTACGGAAAAAGCAGCCACACCATCCACCTCCAGGAGCCAAACGTAAAGTCCGGCTGCGGCGGACTCCGCGACTTTCACAACATCATCTGGCTCAGCTACGTGAAACTCGGCATCCGCGATCTCGATCAACTCGTCAGCCGCCGCATCTTCTCCGAAATCGCCGGCCAGGAAATCCGCAAAGCCCACGACTTCCTCCTCCGCGTCCGCAACGCCATGCACTATGCCGAGAAGAACGCGGCCGACAGCCTGACACTCCGGCTCCAGGGCACTGTCGCCACCGATCTCGGATACAAAGGCCGCCGCATGGTCGAGCGCACCGAGGCATTCATGCGCGACTACTATCACCACACGCGCAACCTCTATCAGCACAACCTCTCGCTCATGGAGCACTTCCAGCTAGAGCAGGAGGAGAAGAAACCCGGCATCTTCAGCTTCCTCGCACTGCAAAAGCGCGGAAAAGCCGACGCCTTCGACGGCTTTCTCACCCGCGACGGATTCATCCTCGCGGAGAACGAAACCATCTTCGCCGAAGACAGCGACCGGCTCATGCGCCTCTTCCAGCACACCCAGGTCCGGCAACTCAAACTCAGCCCGCAGATCCGGCGCATCGTGAAGGAAAACTACGGCCTCATCAACCGCACCTTCCGCTACAAAAAGACAAACCGCGAGACTTGGGAAGCTATCCTCAGCCGCAAAGGAGAGGTCGGCACGGCCATGCGCCAAATGCACCGCACCGGATTCCTCGGTCGCTACATGCCGGAATTCATGCCGCTCACGGATATGGTGCAGCACGAGTTTTTCCACCGCTACGCCGCCGACGAGCACACGCTCAAGTGCATCGAGCGGCTCGACGAACTCAGCGACACCCGCGATCCCAAACTCGCTTTTCACCAGCGACTCTTCCACGACCTCGAAGACCCGTTCGTCCTTTATCTCGCGCTCCTCCTCCACGACACCGGACGCGCCGAAGGCGGCAAAGATCACGCCTACGCCAGCACTGCCCTCACCGATCAAGTCTGCCGCCGCCTGCAAATTTCCGACAAGCGCCGCCACCTCCTCCTCTTCCTCGTGGACAACCATCTGCTGCTCTGGAAGACCGCCACCACCCGCAACCTCGACGACCCCGAAGTCATCACCGCCTTCGCCGGCATCGTCCGCCACCGCGACTGGCTCGACGCCCTCTATCTCCACACCATCGCCGACAGCCGGGGCACCAACGAAACCGGATGGACCGACTGGAAGGAGAACCTCGTCCGCCAGCTCTATCATTCCACCCTCGCCTACTTTGAAGGCAGTGACGCCTTTCAAAGCCACAGCCACCTCTCGCTTGATGATATCCGGAAAGCCGCAGCCACCGACCTCGACGAAAGCTACACTGCCGAGACCGAAGCGCACCTCACCGGAATGCCTGCGCGCTATTTCAACTTCCGCGATCCCGCCAGCGTCCTCCTTCACATCCGCACCTGCCGGCAATTCTTCCGCCAGCTTCGCAAAGAGGACGCCGGCAGCGCCCTGCGGCCCGTGCTCCGCTGGGTCGCGCATCCCGAACAGGGCTGCAGCGAACTCATCCTCGTCTCGTGGGACCGTCACCGCCTCCTCTCCAAAACTGCCGGCGCGCTCGCCGCCAACGGCCTCAACATCCTCAGCGCCGACATCTTCCTCCGCGCCGACGGCCTCGTCATTGACCTCTTTCGCGTCTGCACCACCAGCCTGACGCCCGTCACTTCAGAGAAAACCATCGGCAGCGTCAACGAACTCCTCAGCCGTGCCTGCATGGGAGAGGAGATAGAC
>JANOZA010000331.1:0-1947 GCA_031429155.1 Verrucomicrobiota bacterium
CGCGCAACTGTTGCCGCAGGCGCGGCTGAGCACGCAGGGCGCACAGCAGTTTATTTCGCTGACCTGGCAGCCGCGCGATCCCTCGAACACGACGCGCTGCGAGATCACGCCCCAGCAGTCGGGGAATCTGAGCGCGTGGACGAACATCCCGGCAGCCTCCATCGTGAGTGGTTCACCCAACACCCGGACCGTGAGCGTGCCCGTGACACCCGGGCAGCGCCAGTGGCTGCGGTTGCAAGTGCGGCAGTTGGGCCTGTGATTCTGAGCATGAAGCTCACGTCCCGACTGCTCCTTGCGGCGCTCTGCCTCGCGGCCCCGGCGGCGCATGGCGCGGTGCTGAGCTATACTTCGGCGTATCGCTACGTGGAGGGCGGGAGCCAGACTTTTCAGTCCATAGATCCGTTCGGTCTTTTTGATGAGAGTGTCGCCGGGCTCGACAGCATGGCGACGCATCGCTCTTCACTGGGAACCACCGCCATTCTACTAGCCTCGCGCATCACCGGACAGTCCGAGCGGGGAGCCGCCTTCTTCAAGGTGGACTTCGTTCTCGACGAGGCGGCGGCGTGGAGCCTAACCGGGAGCTTTGAACTGCTGGGCCGGGACGGGATCGCCTGCGTGAGTCTCCAGGATCTGGCCCACCGGGACACGACGATCGTGAATGAAATCATCTTCGCGCCGCAACTGGACCTGGAGACCCGGTCGCTGCAATTTGGCGGAGTGCTCGCCGCAGGCAGTTACTCACTGGAAGCAATGATCTACGGCGGCGGGGACAATCAAATGGCCCGTGCCAGTATAGATGCCGTCTTCACCATTCCTGAGCCGGGCGCGTCGCTGCTGTCGGTGGTGGCGCTGATGCTAGCCGCGAGGAGAAGACGCTGAGGGAATCACTGTGCCCGCAGTCTCGTGAACTGGCGGGTTCCCGTCGCGGGGAATCGAACATCCAGTCGTCCGCCACCGAGTTCGACAATCGTCGGCGCGATCACCGGCACCCACGGGGTCGTGAGGTTGTCCCTGACATCCACACCGTGCGCGTTGGTCAAATAGTAGGACTTTCCAATGAGGCGCCACTGGCCGCCGACGATAGCGACCGATTCAAATGCCATGTCCGGAACGGGGAATCCCGCATGAGGCCAGCCCGGGAACCAGTTGGTCGTGCGCAGTCCTGTGGCTGGGGGCTGGGCTTTCGCGTGCAGGCTTTTTCCGGCAGGTGGCACCGTGAAGAAGAAGCCCGTGGTCCAGATGCCTTTGGCCGAGGCGGTGCCTTCGCGGCCAGTGCTGACAAATGATCCGCCCCACTGAACAAAATCCTCCATGGCGGTGGTGGTGGCAAAGCTGCTGCTGTTGTAGAGGCCGAGATCGCTGCTTGTGAGGTTGAGCGACGCGACGGTGAACATCCGTGACTGTCCCGGGGCGATGTCTCCAGAGGGGCGGGAGCCGTAGGTGCGGCGGTGGCAGAAGAACCAGGGATTCAAGCTCACCGTCGCCGCGCCGAAGTTGGTGAGCTCCACGTTATTTGTGGCGGTCATCGTCACTTCCGTGATCCTCACCTGGGCATGTGCCGCTGGTGCGGCGAATGAGAGAAGGGAGACGGCGAGGGCCACGACAAACAGGGGGCGGGATTTATTCATGGCGCGCATTTTGCCCGCCGCGTGGTTTTTGACAAGACATGAAATGCCGAAAGTGTAAGACTCGCGAACGGGCGCTGGTAGTGTCCTGTTCTCCGCCATGACCTTCGCTCTCTTCGATCTCGATCAAACGCTGCTGCCCTACGACACTCAGGCGCTGTTCTGCAACTTCGTGCTCCGCCGTCACGGCTGGCGGCGCGGCTATCTGGGGCTCTTCACTGCGGTCGCTCCGCTCCGGGGTCTGCACATCATCGGGGCGGCGGGAATGAAGCGTGCGTTTCTCAGCTTTCTCTGGCGGATGCCCCGGGCGCACCTCACAGAA
>JANOZA010000332.1:0-3962 GCA_031429155.1 Verrucomicrobiota bacterium
GTGACGCGGAACGACTTTTTCCGCGTGAGACCAAAGCCGCGAAACGCCCCGCCCTGGATTTGAATGACGCAGTTCTCCTGGAAGTCGCGCGTGCCATCCGGCGCGGCGGGATCAATCAATTCCAGCGACGTCTTCCGCTCCCATGCTGCGCCGGCGCTGGTGGGATTGGAATAGATACCGCCCGTGCCGAACATGTCGTTCGTGTCTATCGAGATGGAGAGCGACGGCACGGCCTTGAGGTCGTTCTTCAGCGTCGCGTGCGTCGCGGGATTCACGACGGCGGCGTTGCCGTTCATGCCGTAATAGACGGCGTTGCCGTTCCACGTCGCGGGCAGGCCGTTCACGCTTTGCACGCTCGCGGGCGTCTGTGTGACGACTTCATCCACGAAGATATAAGTGTGCGTATCCACATCGGTCGAGAGGTGCCCGGCGAGGTAGGCGATGGCCTTCACCGGTTGCGAGCGGCTGATGGGAATGGGCGCGGTATATATAGTACCGACGGTCTCGCTCGGCCACGAGCCATTGGTCGTGTAGCGGATCGTCGCGCCGGGCGTCGTCGTGGTGATCGTGAGATTGAAAGCCGCGCTGAAGAAGCCGCGATTCACGCTGAACTTCGTATCCGCCACGAATCCGAGCACGCCGCTGGCGGAGTTGTTGAGCGCGTTTGGCGTCGGCGTGCGCATGAATCCGATCTGGAGCGGCGAGCCGTAGAAGCCGTAGCTCACGCCCCCGCGCTGCTTTGGAAACAACGTGCCGCCCGCGCCGAACTCCGACACCACCGCGCCCGCCGGCGAGATGAGCGCCACGTAATCGCCCGCCGAGTCGAGGCTGAAATTCGTGTGCAGATTCCCCGTGAGCGGAGCGCGATTTTTACCCGAGGCAAAGATGACGCGGTAGCCGCCGGCGGGGATGCTCACGGCAGGGAAGATCCACTTCGACGGCGATGCCGGATCGTCCGTGAGCCGCCAGCCGGCGAGATTGATCGCGCCGGCAGAGGGATTGTGCAGTTCGATCCAGTCGGGCGTTTCGAGGTCTTCGTCGGCGAGCGTGGCCGCGGTGTTGTCGGCGAGGAATTCATTGATCCGCAGCGTCGTGTCTATCACCTGGAGCGAGAAGGCACTGTCCACGAACAACCCCGCGAGATCCGTCGTCCGCACGCGCACGCTGACCGTTCCGCCCGCGGCAGGCAGGCTGGTGGCGAGGCGGAGTTCGCTGCCCGCGATGGTGAAGCGCGCGTTGTCCGTGCTGCCCGTGCCGGCCACGAGCGTGTAGGTGTGAACGTCGGCGACCGTCGCATCCACTGTGGCGAAAGTGCCCGCGGCGCCATTCACCGGCGTCGTCACCTGGATGGTCGTCGCGGAAAAACTCAGCGACGATGGAGCCTGCGCCGGCTGCATCGTGAGCGTGAGCGTTTCATCGTAGGTCAGCGCCGTGTTGTCCGTGGCGCGCACGCGCACCTGATACGACGCCGCAACGAGCGGGGCCGCCGCGCGGAGTTGCGTGCCGGCGATGGTGAAGCTCGCGTTGTCAGGGAAGCCCGCCGTATTCGTCAGCGTGAAGGTGTGCGTGTCACCGGCATTCGGGTCCGTCGCGGTGAGCGTGCCGATGACCACGCCGCTGCCCGAGCCGGGCGCGATGAGCGCATTGCTCAGCGCGATGTCCACCGGTGCCTGCGGCGTCGGCGGCGTCAGTTCCCGCAGCACGTAACCACTGAGGCCCGGGTCCACGCCATTCACCGTGCCTGGCAGCACGCGGATCGTCTGCGTCGCGCCGCTCGCCGTGAACGTCCCGATGACCGATCCCACGCCGCTGCGCGAGAAGTCCCCGCTCACTGACTCCACCGCCTCGCCATCGCCGCCGCGCTGATTGCGCGCCGAGCAGCAAGCCCGCGTATCCCCTGCCCCGATGAGTTGAATCTGGTAATTCCTCCCCGCCGTCAGCGGCGTCAGGCTGAAACTCCACTCCGCCCCGCCCCACACATGGCTGTTGAGCAGCGTATTCAAATTCACATCGCCCGAGTCCCCGCCATCGCCCGTGAAGTAAGTATCCGTCCCCGTGCCGCTCGGTCCCAGGCTGACTGGTTGGAAAGTGATCGCCTCCGCCCCCACCGTCACTACCGGCGCGCTCACATCCGTCGTTGCATTCACCGCACGCACCAGCGTCCCCGCCGTGCTGATGCCGGAGACGTTCGTCAGATTGAACGGCGCCTGCCATGTGACGGGAGCAGCGTGCAGTGCAGTGGAGCAGGCGAGGACGGCGGCTGATATCAGCGCACAGCGGAGGAGGAGGGGTGAGTGCATGGGGAGCAGAGAGTGGCCCGGACATGGCCCGCGAGGAAGTGATTTCTTCCCGCCGCATTTCCCGCTGCCCTCCGCGTTCACGTCGCAAAAGTCCTGAATTTTTTCTTGTCTCCTGTGGGCCTGTCCGCTAGAAGGCACGCTGTCCCTGCCGTTCTAATCCCTTTTCCATCCAAAACACCGCCACATGAAAACCCAAATCGCACTCCTCCTCGCACTCGCCGCTCCGGCGCTCCAGGCTGCCACCATCACATGGGGCGCTTCCGGTGCTGTCAGCACCTCCACGGAGATCAGCACCAACGGCACGCTCTTTGAAGCGTGGAACGTCAGCGGCGGCAATGAGACCATCAATGGCACCACATTCTCCGGCTCCCCGACCAATATCTCCACGACCTTCTTCAACGACATCAATGCCGACTTCTGGCAAAGCCCCGATCCGGGCGGACCGGACGGCGCGGCCTACGGCAGAGCGCTCGATGATGCCCGCTGGGCCGACTCGCCCACCCTCACCGGTGACATCACCGTCATTAACCTCACCCCTGGCGTGACCTACGAAGTGCAGGTCTGGAATGCCGACACCCGCGGCTGCTGCAACAATCGCACCCGCACCTACACGGCCGGCAACACGCTTTCGCTGAACACCGGCAACAACGGCTTCGGCCAGTGGGGCATCGGCACCTTCGTCGCCGATGCCGGTGGAACTCAAACTATCAACGTGGCCGGTCCCTCGTGGGGACCGCAGTTGAATATGATCCAGGTGCGCACGCTGGTTCCTGAGCCTTCCGTTTCCCTCCTCGGACTCGGCGCGCTCGGACTCATGCTCCGCCGCCGCCGCGCTTAATCGCCCAGGCAAAAACTTCCAGAGGCTCCGGACCGGCAAGGGTCCGGAGCCTTTTTTGCGATGACGATGCACGCTCTGGCCCTGATTCTTCTGCTCCCGCCGGCCCTGCTCGCTGCGGAGGCCCCTCCGTCCACGCCGCTCGCGGCTCCGGCGGGAAAGGCGGACGGCAAACTTTTCCGCGAGCGCCCGGCGGCGGAGACGGGCATTGATTTCATCCATCGCTGGGCACCGCCCGCTGGCTTTGAGACCGCCATGGACACCGAGGCCGCAGGCGGCGGCGTGGCCGTCGGCGACTATGATGGCGACGGCTTGCCCGACCTCCTCCTCACCCGGCCCGCGGGCGGCGTGCAGCTTTACCGCAATCTCGGCGGCTTTCGCTTTGAGAATGCGACGGAAAAATCCGGCCTCGGCGCCGACAAGGCGTGGACCACCGGCGCGAGCTTTGCCGATGTGGATGGCGACGGCGATCTTGATCTCTACCTCTGCGGCTTCGGCTGCGCGAACCGACTCCACCGCAACGACGGCAAGGGCCGCTTCACCGAGATGGCCGCGGCCTGCGGCGTGGCCTTCAATGGCGCGAGTGTCATGGCCTCCTTCGCCGATTTCGACAACGACGGCGATCTCGACTTCTACCTCGTCACCATCCGCACGCTCAACGAATCCGGCGGTCCGAAAACGGAGGGCGAACTGCGCGCCGGCATCACGCGCGACGAACGCGGCGAGCCGGTGCTGCCGGAGGAATGGCGGGAGAAATGGGGCCTGCTCAAGAAGTCCGCGACCAGCTACGAGCCGGTCAAGACCGGTCAGGTGGATCATCTCTTTCG
>JANOZA010000333.1:0-6361 GCA_031429155.1 Verrucomicrobiota bacterium
CGGCCTACACCTCCGTCGCCTTAAGAGGCGGCTGTGGACTGAAAACTGAAAACTCAAAACCCCCCACCCCCGCGCCCCTCGTGTGAGGGGCGCGAAAGCGGGTAAAGGTTTGTTTGGAAATGCGTGACCAATTACTTGATCTCGCAAGTGGCGCCGGCGGCCTCCATCTTCTTCTTGATCTCTTCGGCTTCGGCCTTGGGGATGCCAGTCTTGAGGGGCTTCGGAGCGCCTTCGACGAGGGCCTTGGCTTCGGCGAGACCGAGACCGGCCACGCACGCGCGCACTTCTTTAATACAGGCGATCTTGTTCGCACCGCCAGAGGTGAGGATCACGTCAAACTCGGTCTTCTCTTCAACGGCGGCGACTGGGCCGGCCGGACCGGCGGAGGATACGGCGGCGGCGCTGACGCCCCACTTCTCTTCGAGGGCTTTGACGAGTTCGGACGCCTGAAGGATAGTCAGGGCGCTGAGGTCTTCTACGATTTTATTGATGTCTGCCATGTTCTTGGGTCAGTGTCACCGCGATCCGGAGCCCCGGAGGGATTGAGCGCGACAGCCGTCGCGCCGGTGAGGAACTGGGTTGGTGTGTTTTCGGTGTTGTTTTGGTTTAGTCGCCGGAGACCGGCGAAATGGATTACGCAGCTTCCGCGATCGGAGCCACTTCGGTGATGTCTGTGACAGGGGGAGTATCGTCTGTGACAGGAGGAGTATCGGGAGCGCCGCCGCCGTCTTTTTCGATCTTTGCGGCAATGGCGCGAGCGATGGCCGCGGCGGGAGCGTTGAGGACGCCGAGGAGTTTGGCGAGGAGGTTTTCCCGGCTGCCGATATCGGCGAGGCCCTGGACTTCAGCAGCGCTCAGGAGAGTGCCGTCGAGGATGCCGCTTTTGAAGATGGGCTTCTTGAATTCCTTGTTGACGCCGGCGATGACTTTGGCCGCCGCGCAGACGTCTTTGTCTCCGAAGACGACAGCCGTCTGGCCGACGAGATCCTTCTGGAGACCCTCAGGGAATTTCTTCACGTCGCCGACAGCCTTGATGTAGCTGTTTTTGGTGACGTGGAAGTTGGCGCTCACTTCGCGGAGGCGCTTCCGGATAGTGTTGAACTGCGGCATTGTCAGGCCGGTATAGTCCACCAGGAGAAGATACGGGGTGTTATCCAGCCTCTGGAGGAGCTGATCAACGATGATTTTTTTGTCTGGATTCATATCAGAATGAAAGGTTTGCTGTCGTCAGCGGGGTTAGGCTTTGATGTATTTGAGGACATCCACAGCCACCGAGGGTGACATGGTGGCGGCGATGTGGATGGAGTCCACATAGCGGCCCTTGGCTGTCGGGGGCTTGGCGCGCTGGACGGATTCGATGACTGCAGCGGCGTTTTCGGTGAGCTGCTGGTTGGTGAAAGTAATCTTGCCGACGGGCACGGAGATATTGCCGTTCTTGTCGAGCTTGAAGTTGACCTTACCGGCCTTCACGGCCTTCACGGCTCCGCCGGTGTCGTCGGTCACAGTGCCGGTCTTCGGATTCGGCATGAGGCCGCGGGGACCGAGGATACGCGCCAGTTTGCGGACTTCCGCCATGGCGTCGGCGGTGGCGATGGCCACGTCAAAGCCGAGGAATCCCTCCTGCACTTTCTTGATCATGTCTTCCATGCCCACGAAGTCAGCTCCGGCATCCGTCGCGGATTGCGCGGCCTTGCCAGTGGCGAAAACCATAACGGTGACCTTCTTGCCGGTGCCGTGTGGCAGCGGGCAGGTGGAGCGGACCATCTGATCCGACTTCTTGGGATCAACCCCCATGTGGAAGGAGATGGTCACCGTCTGGTCGAACTTGGGTGACGGGAATTTCTTCACGGCCTCCATGGCGTCTTCGATAGTGTGCAGCTTTCCTGCCGTCGCGAGTTTGGCGGCGGACTTGTATCTTTTGCTTCGTTTGGCTTCGGCCATTTATTTGGGTGCAGTGCGTGCGAGTCTATGGCTCTCCTGCGTTTGGTGTTTGGTTGTGGGGTGGAAAATTTATTCGGATCAGGTCGGATTCAGTTCGACCGTCTGATCGGGGGTTTTCAGTCACCGATCTCAATGCCCATCTGGCGAGCCGTCCCCGCAATGATGCGGAAAGCCGCTTCATCTGAGTTCGCGTTCAAGTCGGGCATCTTGGCTTTGGCGACGGCCATGATCTGGGCCTTCGACAGTTTGGCGACCTTCTCCTTGTGGGGGACCTTGGAGCCGCTGGCGATGTTGGCCGCTTTCTTGAGCATGTTGCTCGAAGGAGGCTGCTTGGTGATGAAAGTGAAGCTCTTGTCCTTGTAAACGGTGATGACCACCGGCAGCACGTCGCCAGCCTGCTTTTGCGTGGCGGCATTGAACTCTTTACAGAACTGCATGATGTTCACGCCAGCCTGACCGAGCGCGGGACCGACAGGAGGAGCGGGATTAGCTGCACCGGCGGGGATTTGCAGCTTGATGACTTTGATGATTTCTTTTGCCATGAGTGGGGTTCGTAGTTGGTAGTTATTTCTTTTGGACCGGGTGCCGCGGATTTCAGAGGAGGCGTTGAGTCAGCGGCGGGAGAAGAATTTTCAGGAATTATTGAGCTTCGGCTTTTTCCACCTGCCAGAACTCCAGGTCCACCGGTGTAGCGCGACCAAAGATGCTGACAGACACACGGAGTTTACCGCGCTCGGGATCAATTTCCTCGACGACACCGTTCTGAGACTCGAACGGCCCGTCGTTGACGCGGACGTTGTCACCCACTTCAAAGGAAATCTTCGGCTTCACGTTGTCCGTGCTCTCGCGGATCTGGTTGAGCATTTGCTCGACCTCTTTGGCACGCATCGGCGTCGGCTTGTCCTTCGTGCCGGCGAAATTGATGACCCCCTGCGTATCCTTCACGAAATACCAGGCTCTTTCGACGATGGTGCCGTTTTCATTCAGCATGTGCATGTTGAGGAGCAGGTAGCCCGGGAAGAACTTCCGGCGGCTCTCACTGCGTTTGCCCTTACCCTGGGCGTCCTTTTTAACCTCGGAGACCCGTTCCATCGGCAGGAGCACCTCAAAAATGACATCGCTCATCTCCTCGGAGGCGATGCGGCGGTTGATATTATCCCTCACGCGCCCTTCCTGACCGGAGAGGACGTGAACGACATACCACTGATCCCGTGCTGCTGGAATAGCTCCCATGTTGAGTAATTTAGATGCGAAGTTGGATAAATGAGGCTGCGGCCCCGGGCGGAAGAACTTTCCTGCCCCGACGCACGGTGACCTGACCGGAGTTTAGAAGAGCTTGATGAAGAAGCCCATCACGTTGGCCATGAGGAAGTCCCAAAAGGCCACCCACGCTCCCAGCAGGACCACGGCGACGATCACGACAACCGTGGAATCGAAAAGTTCTTTGAACTTCTTGAAGCCCTTCTCCTTCGCGTCCCATGGCCACGAGGTTTTCTTGAGTTCGAGGCCGACTTCGCCAAAAAATTTGCGGGTTTTGCCTAACATGGTTGCTTGGTTTTCCGGGAGGTAAGGGGTGTGAAATGTGAGAAATTTGGGGGGATGGCACGCCAGGAGGGAATCGAACCCCCAACCAACGGTTTTGGAGACCGCTACTCTACCAATTGAGCTACTGGCGTACGAAGCTGCCCGGACGTGGCGGGCGGCGATGATGGATGGCCCGTAATCCACTGTCAAGCGCCGGGAAGGATTCGTTTTGCCTGAATTTTCGGATTTGCTGCCCCGCTGGCAGAAAATCCCCCGGTTCCGGGGAAAATGACTACCGAAACAGCCCGGCCACGCTCGCCGTGAGCAAAGTAGCCACCGTGCCGCCGAAGAGGGCACGTAAACCCAGCGCTGCGAGCGTGGCGCGCTGAGTAGGGGCGAGACCACCGATCCCACCCAGTTGGATGCCGATGCTGCCGAGGTTGGCGAAGCCGCACAGGGCGAAAGTGAGCAGGAAGATGCTCCGCTCACTGAGCTGGCCGGCAGCATTCATCGCCCCGAGGGCATCGTAGGCGACGAACTCGTTGAGCGCCAGCTTCGTGCCAAGGAGTTGGCCGGCCCTCAGCATGTCCTGGGAATCAATCCCGATGATCCACGCCAGAGGTGCCATCACCGCTCCGAAGATGGATTGCAGGGAAAGTTTCTCGAAAATGCCGCCAGTGACATCGCGGACCCAGTCATTGAGGGCCGCACCGCCGCCCACGGGAATGTGCGCGCCGACCCAGCCGAGCATTCCATTTACCATGGCCGCCATCGCCACGAAAGCGATGAGCATGGCCCCTACGTTCAGCGCCAGTTTGAGCCCCTGACTGGTGCCGAGGGCAAGGGAGTCGAAGAAGTTCGCGCCGACTTCGTCCTTCGGGATGGTGAGGTTCTCATCAATCGGGTCGCGCTCCGGCACGAGAAGTTTCGCCGCCACAATGGCCGCAGGCGCGCTCATCAGGGAAGCGCAGAGAAGGTATTGAGCGAACTCAAGCTGCTTTGCTTTGTCGCTGCCGCCGAGCATTCCGATGTAGGCCGCCATTACACCTCCGGCGATCGTGGCCATGCCGCCGATCATCATGGTGGCGACCTCTGAGCGAGTCATCCGTGCGATATAGGGTTTCACGAGAAGCGCGCTTTCTGTCTGGCCGAGGAAAACCTCCCCCGCCGCCGCCAGGCTCTCTGCGCCGCTCAGCCGCATCACGCGCTTCATGACCCAGGCGAAGGCATAGACGATGCGTTGCAGCACACCGAGGTAGTAGAGCACGGACGTCAGCGCCGAGAAGAAGATGATCGTCGGCAGCACCTGGAAGGCGAAGATGAAGGCGAATTTGCTGCCGAACAGTTTCTCCATCGCTGGCAGGTCCACGAGGTTACCGAAGACCATTCGCGCGCCCGCATTTGAAAAGTCGGTGATATCCACGAACAACTGCGCCACCGGCTGCATGATGCGCGCAGTGAAGTCCGTCGTGAAGAACGCCGCCGCCAGCAGCAGTTGCAGCGCCATCCCGCCGGCGACGAGCCGCCAGTTCACCCGCCGCCGGTCGAGCGACAGCGCCCATAGCAGAGCCAGCAGGACAACGATGCCGAGCAGCCCCCGGGCGATGTTCATCCTTCCTCCGGCGCCCTTCCCTGCGCGAGGCTGAAGTACCAACTTAACAGCCGCTGGCCGTAGAACAGCCAGATGATGGCGCCCACGGCGAGATAAGGGCCGAACGGAATCCGTGCCGCCCATTCCCGGCGCCGCATCACGATCATGAGCAGCGAAATCCCCGCGCCGATACAGGAGCCTGCGAGGATCGTGAACAGCACGGCTTTGTAGCCGAAAAACGCGCCCACGCAGGCCATCCAGTTGGCATCGCCCATGCCCATCGCTTCGCGCGGCTGCTCGACGGCCAGACAGGTGCCGCTCATGCTCTTGATCGTCTCCAGTGAAATCGTCTCCGTCTCACCACCGGCGGCGGGAGTGACTTTCACCGTGTCGTTCGTCATCGTGAGGACTACATCCGTCACGTGACGTGTATCCAGCATCGCCGAGGGCGCGCGGATGATGAGCCGGTCGGTGGCCCGGTTGAAAATGTTCGACCAGCCCTCCTCCTGGTCCGCCACTTTGAAAATCGGCTCGTCTGCGCCCTCGGCCTGGCTGACGGACCAGTCCACGGGCTTCTCGAAGGCCATCTTCATTTTGCCGAACGCCAGCTTCCCGAGATGCACGATGCACCAGATGAGCCCGAACCCTAGCGCCGCACCGCCGAGACTGTGGAGAAGATTCACCCACCAGACATCCGCGACGATGAGGTCCGGCACCAGTCCCGCGGCCACCAGTCCCGCCGCCGCGCCGCCCCAGGTGATTTCGTGAGGCAGTATCTGGTGATCAATGTCAATGTAGGAGCCGGCGATCGCGAGCCCGAGGAAGGTCCATGCAGCGAACACCTTCCAGTCCCAGCCGAGATAAAGGAACGCCCAGAGGAACATCACACCGGTCAGCAGTTCCACGAACAGATACCGTGGCGAGATCGGTGCTTTGCAACTGGCGCACTTCCCCCGCAGCATCAGCCAGGAGAAGATCGGGATGTTCAGCCACAGCGGGATCTGATACTTGCACAGCGGGCAAAACGAGCGCCGCGGATTGCTGGTGCTCATTCCCAGCGGAAGCCGATAGATGACGACGTTTAAGTACGACCCCACGCAGCAGCCAAAAGCGAAGGCGAAGCAGGCGATCTTCCAGAGGGTGTCAGGCGGGATTTGGAATGGCGAGGGCTCCATGAGTGATCAGCGGCAGAGTTGGCGGAGCGGGCGGGGTGATTATTTCTCCACCGGCAGCCCGGCCTTTTGCCAGCTTCCAAATCCGTCGTCCAGATGGACGATGGATTTGAATCCGAGCTTCTGAAAAGTC
>JANOZA010000334.1:0-3284 GCA_031429155.1 Verrucomicrobiota bacterium
GAAACCGCCTGGACACGAGCAGGAGATAGACGGCAAACATCGCAAATCCAAGGATGGACGTTTTGCCCGGAGCGAGCTGCGAGTCCAATTCGGAGGCATGCGGGGGCAAAATTAGTATCCCGGCAATTCCGTTAATGACGAGGCAGAAGAAAAATGCACCTAATTGCGCAGCCCATGATATGGCGGCTCGTGCATCCTGAGCAGTGGTCGCGTTGGCGTTCATTTCTTTGATCCAGCGCTATCGTGGTCATTACTGTGGGAACCGGTTGAGTCATGGCCTGATCCCGCACTTTCGCTCTCAGATCCGCCACTATTGCTCTGCTCACCGCTCGCACTGCCGCCCTTACCACCCGTAGGATGCTTAGGGGGCAGTTTGTCATATCCTGTTCCTTCGTCTTTGGGATTTCTGGCTCCCCGCTTCTCGAGAAACTCCTTCAATCGTTTTACGAACTCTTCACAACTTTCACCTTCGTAGCCATCACCGAACGCCGCACCGGCGGCATTACTAGGAAGGTCTTCCTCAGACCAAGCACTTTCTTCGTCTTTGATGTCCTGCCACACTTCCATTCCCCATCCCATGAACTCGGCCCAGCTACTTCCAGCATCCTCTGCTACATCGGCAGCCGCGTAGAAGTGCTTCAAATCTATCCACCCATCCGTTTTAGTGTTTACGTAACGAGGCGGTCCCGTGTGCTTCTTACTGAGACGATCCATTAGGTCGCCAATGTCGCAGCACTTGCCTTCGGCTTTCATTTTTTGAATCTCCTCTTCCGCACTTTTCAGAACCTGTTCTATCGTGGCAACTTCTGCCTGATTTGGGGCAAGTCCAAGTCTGTCGAAAAAGCTAAGCGGATTGTTTCGCACCATGCCATACAGGTTGATTCCCCCACGTTCCCCGATCGGATCCCTGTTGATCCATCTTCCCCAACCCGGGTGATAGAAGCGGTAGCCGTAATAGACCAGTGCGGTTTCCCGGTCGGTGAATTTGGTGCTGAAGCGGAAGGGGAGGAAGTCGGCGGCGGGGCCGGAGGCGCGGAGTTCGCGTCCGAAGGCGTCGTATTCGTAGATGGCGGCCAGCGTGGTGCCCTGGCCGGTGGCGAGTTTATGATACGCGGTGACGTTGCCCATGCGGTCCATGAGGGGGGCGTAGTCGTCCATGGCCGGGTTCGGGGCGGTGAGGCCGGTGGGGTTGCCGAGGACCATGACCAGGCCGCCGACGCCGCCGGCTTCTTGCCAACTGCTGCGGGCGGTGCTGCGGCTGGCGATGTCCGGTCCCCAGAGGTAGCTGGCGGTGCGGCGGACGGGGGTGGCGGCGGCGGAGAGTTCCACGGTCAGGATCAGGTTCCAGCCGTCGTAGAGGTAGCCTTCGGCGCTGAGCCAGACCCAGGTGCCGGTGCCGGGGAGCTTTTTCTCGACCTTCTTGCCGGTGCGGCGGGAAAGGGCGTCGTAGGTGAAGGTGAGGCGTTTGCCGTCCACGGCGGGAGTGGTGTTCGGCGGGCATTCCATGGTGGCGAGGCGGTTTTCGCCGTCCCAGGTGTAGGTCCAGCGGCCATCGAAGGTGAGGTTGCCGTCGAGGTCGTAGGTGGGGGTGATGCTGGGGGCGGGGACGTATTCGGTGCCGTTTTCGAGGGTTTCCGCCGGGAGGGGGAGGGTTTTGGTGACGGTGACGGCTTCGTAAAGTCCGTTGGTGCCGTTGTTGTGGGTGATGCGTTTGGCGAAGGAGAGGCCGGTGCCGGAGGGGTTCTGGTAGTCAGCGCCGGCGAGGGCGACGCCTCCGACGGTGATGGTGTCGCCAGCGTTGCGCTTGCCGGTGACGTCGAACTTCTGGCTGACGTTTGTGACGGTGGCGTACTGGTTGAGCGCGTTGGGCGTGTAGCCGGTGGTGAGCCAGTCCCATGGGGCGGCGGGGGTGCCGCCGAGGGTGGCGATGGTGCCGCCGCCGCCTTCATTGGCGGCGGTGCGGTTGCCGGCGTGATCGTATGCGTACTGAGCCACGGTGCCGTTATAATACGTTGTGGGGGCGGCGGGAAGCGATTTTCCGGCGTCCTTGACTTCGCCTTTGGCGTTGTAGGCGTAGTTCCATTTGGCGGTGTCCTCGCGCAGCACGTTTTGGAGGCTGCTGTCGGCGTTGTAGGTATGGGAGAAGGATTGGAGAGCGATGGCGGGGTTGGCGCTGAGGTAGCCGAGATAATAGAGCCGCCCGGCAGCGTCGCGATTGCGGCTGGCGGTGAGGGCAGTGGCACCGGCCACGGTGTAGCTGGCGCGGCGGAGGATGGGAAATTCCGGGTTGGCAAAGGTGGCGGTCTTGAGGGCTCCGCCGCTGGTGGCGCTCATGGAGGCGAGTCGGTCGCCGGCTCCGTAGGTGAAGGTCACCTCCGGCGTGTAAGCGGTGCCGCTGAGGCGGACGTTGAGTAGGCTCCAGCGTCCGAAGCCGTCAAAGTCGCGGTCAATTTGGAAGCCCCCAAGACTGCCGCCGGTGATGGTATCAGTGTCGAGTTGGCCATCGGCGCGCCATGCGAGGGTGTTGGTCTGCCCGCCGCGGGCGTGGGTGAGGCTGCGCCCGCCGGCATCGTAGGTGAAGGTGCTGCCGGCAGTGCCATCGCTGTAGGTGACGCTGGCCAGGCGGGCGTAGGTGTCGTAGCCGTAGGTGGTGGTGATGCCGCGCTGCCAAACGCGGGTGGCGACGGAGCCGTTGGTGTGGAAGGTGTAGGCGAGTTGCTCCGCCACACCGGCGTATATTTTGGCTTTGGGCTGAGAGAAGCCGTTGACGTAGAGCCATTGTGTCTGGTCGGCGGTATTGCCGCCGGGCCATGTGGCGGTATTCCATGTGGTGCCGCCGTCGCGGTAGGTGCGAAGGTACGTCATGCGGCCCTCGGCATCATAGACGTATTCCACGGGGTAATCGCCGCTGCCCCACTGTCGGGTGAGCTGGCCGCGGGTGTTGTAGTCGTAGTAGGTGGTGCCGGCGACGGAGCCGGTGGAGGTCTTGCTCTTCAACTGCCCGGCGCGGAAGGTAAGGTGGTCCCAGTAGGTGTAGGTCTCGGCCACGATGCCGTTGGCGTTGGTCAAGGCAGTGGCTTGGCCGAGACCGGGGCTGATGGTGAGCCAGGGCCAGACGTCGTTGTCGCGGGAGATTTGAGTGAGGCGCTCACGGAGGGGGGAGTGGGTGATGAGCTTTTCCACGCCGCCCTGGGGAGCGTAGCTGGAGAGCAGACCGTTGTAGTAGGTGGTGATTTCCACGGGGGAGTTGTTGCGGCGGCGAATGCGCTGGACGCGGCGGGTGC
>JANOZA010000335.1:0-5115 GCA_031429155.1 Verrucomicrobiota bacterium
GGTGAACTCGACGGACATCTCTGGTACAAGGCCGCGCTCTTTGGCATCACGGTGATCTTTTCCATCAGTACATTCTTGCGCGTGGGTGTCATCATGCGGCGCGGTAAGACGGCATGAACCCTGCGCCCCGTCCGCCGCGGAAGTTTCATCCGCACCCCTTTGCCTACCATCAGGAGATCGAGCTGGAAATCACCACGCTCACGAACATGGGGCAGGGCCTCGGTCGTGTGGATGGCTGGGTGGTCATGGTCCCGTTCGCGCTGCCCGGCGAACTCGTCGTCGTGCGCATCTATCGGAACGACAAAAACTTCAGTGAAGGCGACCTCGTGAGCGTCCTGCGGCAGTCGCCGCACCGCATCGAGCCGCGCTGTTCTCTTTTTGGCCAGTGCGGTGGATGCCAGTATCAGCACTTGGCGTATGCGGAGCAGTTGGAATGGAAACGCCGTCAGGTCGAAGAACTGCTGCTGCACATGGCGAAGGTGGAATTCCCTGTCGCGCCGGTGATCACTTCGCCGCGGGAATACGGGTATCGCTCGAAGATCACGCCGCACTTCGATCCCGACCGCGAGGGCGCGGTGCAGGAGATCGGTTTCCTCAAAGCCGGCCGCCGCAAGGAACTTGTGGACGTGCCTCATTGCGACATCGCCACGGATGCCATCAACGCCGTCCTCGAACGCGAGCGCGCGATCATCCGCAGCAAAACATGGAAGCGCGGCGCGACGCTGCTCCTGCGTGACACCGGCACGGAAGTCCTCACGGATATGACGGCCACGGCGCTCACCGATGTCGGCGGCCTGTCGTTTGAGTTTCTCGCCGGCGACTTCTTCCAGAATAATCCCTTCATCCTCGAACCCTTCGTCTCCTACGCCGTGCGGCAGGCCCGCGCAGGCGGCGCGCGATTCCTCGTGGATACCTACTGCGGCAGCGGGCTGTTCAGTTTGTTCGGCGCGCGGGAATTTGAACGAGTCACGGGCATCGAGATTTCCCCCACCGCCGTCGAGCGCGCCCGGCGCAATGCGGAGCGCAACGGCCTGGCCAACTGCGCATTCACCGCCGGCAGTGCCGAGGCGATCTTTGAAAACATCACCCTGCCCGCAGCGGAGACAGCCGTCATCATAGACCCGCCGCGCCGCGGATCGGATGAAATCTTCCTCCAGCAACTCTTCGCCTACGGGCCGCGCACCGTGGTGTATGTGAGCTGCAATCCCGCCACGCAAATGCGCGACCTCCGCCATCTTCTCGATGCCGGTTATCGCCTCACTGCCGTGCAGCCGTTCGACCTTTTCCCGCAGACGAAGCACCTTGAGTGCGTCATCACGGCGGAGCGGCAGACGGCGTGATTCACGCGATGGGATCCGGGCACACGTCGCGGCGCTGACACTTCAGGCAGTGCTCGCCGCGCCAGAGCGTATCAATCTCCTCCATCAGCGCCGCCACCGTCGCGGCGTCGTCCGTGAGGATGCCGGCTTCGAAGTTCCGCCGGTGGTCGTTCTTCGCACCGATGCCGGCTCCTGTCAGGTTCGCCGAGCCCAGATAGGCGAGGCGGCCGTCTATAATGATCACCTTCATGTGCATCCGCGGGCAGAGCACCCGCTCGAAGCGCTCCGCGTGCAGCAGTTCCGGGAAGCGGTCAAAGTCCTCACGGAAGCGCGGGCCCGGTTCCTTCGCGTGGATCAGCCGGATGGAAACCCCGTCGCTCACCAGGCCCGCCAGCACGCCGAGGAACGGCACGAACCGTTTCCCCCGCGCCACATGGAGATCCTTGATGTCGGCCGTCGCTATCCAAAGGAACTTCTCCGCCCGCGGCACCTCCTCAGCGATGACCCGGGTGTAGTGCGCGCGGTTGAGGATCAGTTCAGTCATGGTCGGCCCGCTGCGTCGCCTCTGCGCGGCCCCGCTGCAACATCCATTCTTTTCCGCACCACAGTGCTTGTCATTTCCGCGGCGGACCGGCTACACTCGCTGCCTAACCCATACCCTGCCATGTCCGACCCCATTCTCACCGAACTCCAGTCCACCGTCGCCGCCCTCCGCTCTGAACTCGACGCCGTCAAAGCTCAGCTCAAGGACATCAGCCGCGCAGTCCACATCACCGAGGAAAATGGCCGCCGCCGCATCAGGCTAAAGTGCCACAGCCTCGCCGTCAGCAGCACCAGCGGCGATGGCTCCCAGGTCATCCTGCTGAGCAGCAGCGACAACCGCGGCTTCCTCTCCTTCTACTACCCCGAGGGAGTGAAAGGCGATGTCGCCCTCAGCCTCGGCATCAATGAAGAGATGTTGCCCAGCGTCCGGCTGTGCGGCCAGGACAAAAAGGACCGCGTCCTCCTCACCGTGGATAATGACCACGGCTTTGCCGGCTGCCTCGCCCCCGGCTACACGCCCGGCGCCATCATGCGCGCCGTCCCCGGCGGCGGCTCCTTCGCCGTCATCCAGCCCGACGGCAAAGCCCGCGGCATTTTCATTCACAGCGACGGCAAAAGCTCCCCCACAGGCACCCCCGGCACCGAACTCCTCTTCTGCAGCCCGGCCCAAAAAACCACCGCCGCTCTCCGCGCCGATGCCGACAGCAGCCACCTTTCCCTCACCGGCCCGCACCACACCAGCCGCGCCACCCTCTATGTCCGCGAAAAGGGCGCCGCCCTCCTCATTCACAGCGACGGCGACGCCACCAGCGCCAGCGTCATCGCCATGCCCAGCGTGGCTCGCGTGGCGACATGCATCGGTGACGAAACCTCCTCCGCCAGCGAAGCCGCCCTCGCCTCCGACACCGTCGCCGGCAGCTTCCTCATCCTCAAGCGCCCCGACGGCTCCGATGCCCTCCATGCCTGCGCCGCCGCCATCGTCACCTTCATCCGTTTCAATGACAAAGACGGACGCGAAGCCATAGACATCACCCAAGCCGGCGAACTCAGCGTCCTCTCTATGCACTACCCCGCCGGCACAGAAGCCATCAGCCTCGGAACCACCCCCGAATCCGCTCAGTTCCTCATCCGCTGCCCGCAGCGACGCGACCTCCACGCCTGTTTTTACGCCACCACTGACAAGATCAACTGCAGCATCCTCGACGGCGAGCGCTCCCTCGTTTCCCTCACCCACAGTGAGATCGGCGGCTCTGTCTCCGCCTTTGGTTCCGGGGAAAATCCCGGCCAGGCCACCATCACCGGCAACACCATCGCCGGCGGCCTCGTCGTCGCCACCTCCGACGGCACCCAGCTCCTCTCCCTCGACGGCACCGACCACGGCGGCCGCCTCCTCATCAACAACGACCTCGGCTTCGAGCGCATCCTCCTCGCCACCTTTCAGGAATCCTCCAACCTCTCCCTCAACTACGCCGGCCAGCCCGGCATCCTCGCCTCCGCCCTGTCCACCGGCGGCATGATCACCGTCCACGACCCCGAAGGCAAAATCCACGCCTCGCTCCCCTCCGCCTTCCCCTCCGGCGCCGACGACGACCCCAAAGACTGATCCCGGCCCCGCTTTTTTGTGCAGCCCCGCGATCAAGGCTTGCCCCGGCCACCGCTTTCCGGCTAGACTCGCCGTAAAATAACCCACTGCCCCCATGTCCGACTCCATTTCCCCCGAACTCTCCTCCGTCCTCGCCGCCCTCCGCTCAGAACTCGACGACACCCGCCGCCGCCTCGCCGCACTCGAAAAAGTCGTCTGTATCTACGAAGAGGACGGCCACCACAAAGTCCTCATCGAATGCAACACCCTCTGCATTCGCCCCGCCGAAGACCCCCGTTACATCTCCGTCCAGCTCGGCAGCGACGAACGTCAGGGCTACCTCATGGTTTACGGCAGCACCGGCGACCCCCACTGCGCCCTCTTTGCCGGCATCAATGAAAACGACACCCCCGTGGTCCGCCTCCAGGGTCCAGACGTCAAAGCCCGCGTCCTCCTCACCGTCGAAAAAGACCACGGCACCATCGCCTGCTTCGCCCCAGGCTACAAGCCAGGCACCGTCATGCGCGCCATCCCTGGCGGCGGCTCCTTCGGCGTCCTCCAGTCCGACGGCAAAGCCCGCGGCGTCCTCATTCACAGCGACGGCACCTCCGAGCCCGACGGCAAGCCCTCCACCAAGCTCCTCTTCGCCACCGCCGACGCCTCCAACAGGCTCTCCCTCCACGCCGACGACGAAGGCAGCATGATCGCCCTCAGCCAGACCGATGCTCCCAACTGCGCCACCCTCGTCGCCCACAAATCCTCCACCGGCCTCGTCCTCCACAGCCCTGGCAAAGCCACCTCCGCCGTCGTCATGGCCTCCGCAGAACTCGCCCGCATCATGACCTTCACCGGCGAGGACCTCACCGGCTGCAGCCAGGCCGCCCTCACATCCTCCGCCCAGGGCGGCAGCCTCACCCTCAACCGCCCCGACGCCACCACCGCCATCCTGGCCAAAGCCACGGACACCGTCTCCTTCGTCAGCCTCCAGGACCGCGACGACCTCGAAACCATCGCCATCACCGAAGGCGCCGGCCTCCATTGTCTCAACATCTACGTCCCCGGCTCCAAGACCAAATCCATCGCCCTCGGCTCCACCGACACCCTCGCCTATGCCAGGATTAGTTGTCCCGCCCAGGAGTCCCTCCAGCTCATCACCATGGCCACCGGCACCACCGTCACCTCCGGCATTTTCAAAGACGACCGCCCCCTCACCCTCCTCTCCCACGGCGAAAACGGCGGCAACGTCTCCGCCTACGGCAATGCTGAGAGCCCCGGATTCGCCGCCCTCTCCGGACAGAAAGCCTCCGCCAGCGTCGCCGTCTCCTCCGCAGACGGCACCGCCCTCGCCGGCCTCGGCGCCAACGACCACGGCGGACAGGTCACCCTCAACAACGACATCGGCTTCCCCCGCATCTTCATGGCCATCCACGAAGAATCCTCCGTCGTCACCCTCAACCACACCGGCCAAAAAGGCATAGACATCATCGCCGGACCCAAAGGCGGCATCCTCCTCGTCCACGACGAAGACGGCAAAGTCGTCGAATCCCTCACCGGCTTCGACACCGACGACTGACCCGTCTCTGTCGTGCCGTGAAGCGACTGGGAGTGGCGTGCCTATGGCCGCCATTTATATACACCGCGCCGCAGGCCACTTACCGTTCCGCTGGCCGC
>JANOZA010000336.1:0-15996 GCA_031429155.1 Verrucomicrobiota bacterium
CTCGCCCATTCGCCGACGCCGTCCGCGGTGATGATCGCGGCCTCTTCATACGGCGACGGGAAGAACGCACTCGCCGCGTGGCTCTGATGGTGCTCTGGGAAATAGAACTTCTTTGGTGCCCGCCAGCCGGTGCGCTTGAGATGCTTCTCAATTTGCAGACCGACCCAGCCTTTGTCCTTCAGCCAGAGCGGCACGCCCGCCATGAAACTTTTCAATCCGCGCGGCGCGACCTGACCGTAGGTCTCCAGCATCCGCGTCAGCTTGGTGAGCGGCTTGTCGAAGAAGACGACGGCATCGAGGTCGTTCTTGCCCACGCCGCCTTCTTCCAGACACCACGTCATCGCGCCGAGCGGCAGACGCTCGTCGTGCTTCTTGCGGCTGAAGCGCTCCTCCTGCGCAGCAGCGATTATCTCGCCGTCGCGAATCAATGCGGCGGCGCTGTCGTGATACAGTGCGCTGACTCCGAGAATGTTCATGGTGTCGGCTGCGGAAGGTTGGGTTTGCGCAGCTCCGTCGGCTCAGGCAGTCCGGCATACTTGCGGAAGGACGCCGAGCGCGCCGCGAGCTGGCCGATCAGGTAATCGGCATAAAGATCGTGGCCCTTCGCTGCGAGGTGTCCGCCATCGTGGAAGATTTCCTTCTCCTTCATGCCTATGAAGAGCTGCTGCGGATACTCCATCTGCATCCCTGCGGGTTCGATCTGCGCCTTCACCCGATTGTAGTATTCGTTGAACTTCCCTTTCTCCGTGATGGTGCCGGCGATGGCGTTTTGGTCGTAGCACATCTGGGGCTGGGTCTCATAGATCACCTCGAGGCAACCTTTCTCTTTGATGGTGAGGCCCAGATTCAGAAAAGCCTTCGCGCCGGCAGCGTGCTGGCGATAGCCCTCGGCATCGTCGTGAACATAGTCGCGCCCGCCCATGGCGATGCGTTCCTTGACCATGTTGCAGCCCATGACGAGCACCGTCTCCCAGGCAAAAGTCGGCTTGGCCGCGAGGTAGCGTGTGCTGCTCATGACCGTGAGCGGGCGGTCAATGTCGCCCGCGGGGATCGTCACCAGCGCGAGGTCTGCGCTGAAAACGCCGTACTTGTTCACATAGCCGAGCGCATGAAGCGGACCCCAGCCGTTCACCGTCACCGGCAGCACTTCAAACTTCCTGCCAGTGCCGCCGTACTTTTTGTTGAGCCGGATCTCCATCAGCCCGGGATAGGTCTGCTCATTGGTGTGATACTCGCCGCCAAAGCCCGTGGAGTCGCTGAGCACGAGCACACGATACACGCCCGCCGGTTTCTCCGGCGTCACGTCGCTGTGATAGCGCATGGCGTAGTTGTTCACCTGCACCCCGCCGCGGCCGGTGTGGATGTCCTGATTGGGTCGCAGGCGATAGCCGCTGTGAGTATCGTGCATGTAGAGCAGCGGATTGTGGAAGCCGAACCAGAAGCGGAAAATCAACTCGCCCGCCACCACGCCGATGATCCCCAGCAACACCAGAGCGCCCAGCCAGTTCCGCCCTCCGGCGGTGCGGCGCTCCACGCAGAACATGCTGCCGGTCTTTTTGGTGCGCGTCTTTTCTTCTGCGCCAAAATGCCAGTAGCTCGGCGCCCCAGCCATGCGCCGGCCCAACGGATCGGCACCCATGACACGCGTGAAGACTCGCGAGAGCGGGCCGATGATAAGGAACAGCGGAGCCAGCAACAGCCAGCCGATAAACTGCCCGGCCCATGTGCCGAAGATGGCGAGACCCTTCTGAATCTTTCGCGCGGTCGCGGGATGGGCGATTTCCAGAATGGAAAGCACCGCCACAACGGAGCCACCCACGATGGCCGTTTTCTTCCAGCCAATGAACCAGAGCAGCGTCGCGATGGAGAAGCCGATCACGGGCACGAGCCAGCGCGGCGGATGCGCTGGCTTCGTGCGCACCTCATACGCCTTGCGCACACTTTCAAACCACGGGCCGTCCTGCAGCGTCTCGGGTGAGAGCATGGGTTGCGGCGCCGGTGTCTGGTGTTCGTCGGGCATGGATACTGAATTCATTCAAGCCGCTGCTCAGGCGAGCCAGGCTGCGAGCTGTGCAATCACCGCGTCCTTCTGCTCCGTGCTGAGTTCGGGATAGATCGGAATGCTCAGCGCCTCGCCGGCAAGGCGGTGCGCGGTATCGCAGTCGCTGCGCGCCCAGTCGCTGGTGTAGGCGAAGCACTCCTGCTGGTCCATCGTCACTGGATAATAGACCTCTGTGCCGATGTGATTGTCCACAAGATGCTTCTTGAGCGCGTCGCGGCGGCCCTCGCCGAGGACGCGCAGGGTGTACTGATTCCAGATGTGTTCGTTGTGCGCATACGGAGCAGGCAGCACGAGCTTCGCGTTGTTCGCGGCGAGCCAGGCGTCCTGCGTGGAAGCGCATTTGCAGTGCGCCGGGTCCGCGACCACCACGCCGGGCAGCGCGCTGAGCTTCTCAGTGTAGTAAGCGGCATTGGCCTGACGTGCTTTGGTGTAGCTGTCGTAGCGGCGGAGTTTCACGCGGAGCAGGGCGGCCTGGAGAGGATCTAGCCGGAAATTGCCGCCGACGAACTTGTGGTAATACTTTGGCCGGCTGCCGTGCGTGCGCAGCAGGCGCGCTCGGTCGGCAAGTGCGTCGTCGTTGGCCACGAGGAATCCACCATCGCCGAAGCCGCCGAGATTCTTGCTGGGGAAGAAGCTGTAGGTGCCGAAGTGCCCGATGCTGCCCACCGGCTTGCCTTTATACTTCGCGCCGATGGCCTGCGCGCCGTCTTCGATGACGAACAGATTGTGTTCCTTCGCCAGAGCCATCACGGCGTCCATGTCCGCGCTCTGGCCAAAGAGATGCACGGGGATGATCGCCTTCGTCTTCGGCGTGATCTTGGCCGCGGCCTTCTTCATATCAATGTTAAAGCAGACCGGGCAGGCATCCACAAACACCGGCGTCGCGCCCGCGCGCGCCACACAGCCGGCGGTGGCGAAGAACGTGAACGTCGGCACCAGCACCTCGTCGCCTGGACCGATGCCGAGGGCCATCAGCGCGAGCAAAATGGCGTCCGTACCGGAAGAGCAGCCGATGCCGTGTTTGCATTCGACCATCGCGGCGATTTCCTGTTCCAGAGCATCACATTCCGGCCCCATGATGAACTGGCCGGAGCGCAGCACACTGGTGAACGCGGCGGTGAGTTCGGATTCGAGGGGAAGGTTCTGGGCGTTGACGTCGAGTAGCGGGACTTTCATTGGAGTTAAGTGCGGGAGTGTTGCGGTGCGGCAGTGCGGCGGTTTTGTGATTCGTGGACCTGCGCGGGAACGGGATTATTTGGCGGGGCGGGATTTCAGGTAACGGATGAGACCCTGGATAATGCGGGATGTTTCGTGGGTGGAATCCGCAATCTGCTGAAAGACTGTGGCAGTCACGTAATCCTGATCGAGCGCGATATACATTTCGCTGCGCACTTCTGAGCAGGAGCGGTTGGCATAGCGGAGGAAGCGCATGAACTCCAATCGCATACCGGAGTCGAAGCCTTCGGCGATATTATTCATCACCGAACCTGCGGCACGGCGGATCTGATCTCGCAGGCCAAAGTCTTTCGCGAACTCCCCCTTCCTGCTCAATTCATAAACAGTCTTCGCGAGCACTCGTGCGGCTTTCCATGCCTCCAAGTCTTCGAAGCGGGTGATTTTCATAAGCGATCTCCGATAAACGAAACCGCCGCACTACCGCACCGCCGCACTTCAGCACTGCGTTTTGAATTCGTCGTACGATTTTGCACCCTGCGAAAGTTCAGCGGGCAGAGGGGCTTCTTCGTCGAGAGTGAGACAGCGGACGGCGTTGTCTTTGAGTTCGTATTCAAAGCCCGACTCAGGACAGAAGGCGCGGCCGTCGTCGTAGAACTTGAGCAGATGCCCGTGACGGCTCATCCAGCCTTTGAGGCGGCCCGGCACGCCCATGATGAAGCCGTAATCCGGCACATCTTTGGCGACGACGGCACCGGCGGCGATGAAACTGTAACGACCCAGCGTGATGCCGCAGACGATGGTGGCGTTCGCTCCGACCGTGGTGCCGCGGCGGATGATGGTCGGCTCGTAAAGACTGTGCCGCTTCACCTGGCTGCGCGGGTTGGTCACGTTGGTCAAAACACACGACGGGCCGAGGAAGACATCGTCCTCAATGACGGTGCCGGTGTAGATGGCGACATTGTTCTGCACCTTCACGTTGGAACCGATTACGACATCATTCGCCACCATCGTGTTCTGACCGAAGATGCAGCCGGCGCCGATGCGTGCGCCGGAACAGATGTGCGCGAAGTGCCAAATCTTTGTGCCGTCGCCGATGGTGACGTTGTCATCAACGATAGCAGTGGGATGGATGGTGAAGGCCATAGTGGTTCAGTTGGCGGCGGCTTCCAGAACGCGGACGACTTCGAGGCCGTTCCGGCCACAAGACCGCGGGGTTTTGCGGGACTGGATGCAGTCCAGAAAGTGCTGCATCTCTTCCGTGAGAGCCTGGAAGTCCTTAGGCGACTCGAACAGCAGCTCGCTGCCGTCGTCCACGTTGTTCAGCTTCTCATCCACGCGCTTTTTCACGAGCGTTACCGTCTCCGCTTTCTCGTCATAAACCAACATGCCGCGTTCACCGATCACTTTGAGCCCGCGGCGGTCTTCGGGCCAGAGCCAGGAGTTATGCAGGTGCGCGATGCGGCCGTCGGCGAAGGTCATGTGCAGATAGGTGTCGTCCTCAATGCCCGTCTGGAGGCCGGGATGGCCGGAGAAGGAAACACTCACGGGAGCCTCGCCGGCGATGTAGAGCAGGGCGGCGACATCATGCACACCGAGGCTCCACATCGCGTTCTCCACGCTGCGGGCTTTGCCGAGTTTCATACGCTCCTGATGCAGGGTGAACACACGACCGAGCGATCCAGCGGTGAGATAGTCGCGGATGAATCGGACGGCGGGTTTATACAGGAGCAAATGGCCCACCATGAGGATCCGCCCGTGCTTTTCGGCGATCGCTACGAGGTCTTCCGCCTCGGCGGCAGTCATCGTCATGGGCTTCTCCACAAAGACATCCTTGCCTGCGAGCAGGCAGTCTTTGGCGATGCGGTGATGCGTGGCGGCAGGCGTGGCGATGGTGACGGCGGTGATGTCTGCGCGATCGAAAAGGGCGCCGTAGTGTTCCACCACCTCCAGGCCGGGGTAGTCGGTGGCGAGCAGTTCGCGCAAATGGGGCGCGGCTTCAGCGACGACGCCCAGCGCGCCCATCTGATGCAGCGTGCGGACGATGTTTTTGCCCCAGGCTCCGGAACCGATGGCGGCGAGTTTCATGTTCATCGTAAGGCGGGCCGGATCTCAGGCCGGTCGCGCGAGCACGGTCATTGGATTCCCTCCGAGCAGGCGCACGGCGAAGTCCGGACAGAGCTTTTTCAATATGCGGCGCGGCAGACTGAGCAGTCGGGTGCGAAAGTTCACGCAGGAAGAACCGCGGGTGTCGGAATAAAGCCAATCCTGCACCTCAAATCCGGTGTCCCGCAGGGTGGCGAGGGCGGTGTTTTTGCTGAAGTAATGCAAATGCCCCACTTGTTTGCGCACGCGCATGATGGGTTCGTCGCGGAGGACCATTTGGGCGGTCATATCGAGCGGGATGTGGAAGATAAACTGCCGGCCCAGACCACGCAGTGAACGCAAGAAACCCATGTAGTCCTCCACGTGCTCGAAAACGTCGAGCAGGAGCACGAGGTCAAAGGTCTCCGGCATTTCCGCGGCGGAGCATTGCCGGAAAGTGAGGCGCTCGCGGGTCTTGGCGGAGCAGACGGCAAAGGCCTCGGGCATTGGTTCTACGCCGGTGAACTGCACCTCCGCGGGCATCACGCTCTGCATGTATTCAAGGATGCCGCCGCTGCCGCAGCCGATCTCGCAGACGCTCTGCGGTTTCACGCTGTTCTTCTCCATGATGCGGAGCACCTGCCCGGCTTTCCACACGGCGTTCTCTTCGCCGCAGCCGGGGTTGTTGGCGGCGTAGCGCCCGTCTTTGTAGATGTCGGCGACGGTGTCTTTCATGGCTCCGAGTGAAGGCAGGGCCTACGCTTTGGTGACCTGGCCGGGCTTTGTCAGGACGTTCACCATCGCATTGCGGGTGTCCACGATGACGGGGGCCCAGGCGGCGAGTTCATCCAGGTTGTATTTGGCGTGATGGGTGGAGATCAAAACGAGATCGTGCGCGCGGACGGCGGCTTCGTTCCACTCGATGCTCTTCATGCCGGTGTATTCGGCGTGTTCGCGCGTGGGGGTGATGACGGGGATGTGCGGGTCGTAGAAGCTGACTTCGGCTCCCTGGGCTCGCAGCAGGTCGAAGAGTTTGAAGGTGGGACTCTCGCGCATGTCGTCCACGTTGGCTTTGTAGGCGAGGCCCATGATGAGGACTTTGCTGCCGTTGAGGGCCTTTTTCTGTTTGTTGAGGCGCTCGCCCACGCGGCGGATGACGTAGTTAGGCATGCCTTCGTTGATCTCGCCGGCGAGTTCGATGAAGCGGGTGTGGATGCCAAATTCGCGGGCCTTCCAGGTGAGATAGAATGGATCAATGGGGATGCAGTGGCCGCCGAGTCCGGGGCCGGGATAAAAGGCGGTGTAGCCAAAGGGCTTGGTCTTCGCGGCTTCGATGACTTCCCAGATGTCTATGCCCATTTCGTCGGCGACGATCTTCATTTCGTTGACGAGGCCGATGTTCACGGCGCGGAAGATGTTCTCGAGGAGCTTCACCATTTCGGCGACGCGGGTGGAGGAGGTGGGGACGACTTTACTGTAGATGGCGCCGTAGGCGGCGACGCCCTGTTCCAGGCAGGCCGGGCAGTGTCCGCCGACGACTTTGGGGATGCCGGTGCCGTGGAAGTCGGGGTTGCCGGGGTCTTCGCGTTCGGGGGAGAAGACGAGGAAGAAATTCTCGCCGAGTTTGAAGCCGCGGTCCTGGATGGGGCCGAGGAATTCTTCGTCGGTGGTGCCGGGGTAGGTGGTGCTCTCGAGGGCGACGAGTTGATTGGCGCGGAGGTGGGGGAGAATGGTGTCGCGGGTGGCGCGGACGTAGCTGAGGTCGGGCTCGTGGTGGTGGTCGAGCGGGGTGGGGACGCAGATGATGATGACGTCCACTTCGGGGATGCGGGTGAAGTCGGCGGTGGCGCTGAGTTTGCCGGCGTTGACGGCGTTCGACACGCGCTCGGGGCCGATGTGCTGGATGTAGCTTTGGCCGGCGTTGAGGGCGTCCACTTTCTTCACGTCCACGTCGAAGCCGATGACGGTGATGTTCTTCTCAGCGAAGCCGAGGACGAGCGGAAGGCCGACGTAGCCGTGTCCGAGGACGCCGATGACGGCGGTTCCGTTGGAGAGTTTGTCTTTGGGGGTCATGCGGGGGTTAAAAATGAGGATTGAACAGAAGGAAACAGAGGGAACAGAGGCCGGATAGAGGACGCAGGTGGCCAGAAAGGGGTCGCAAAGGCGGGGACAAGGAAAGAGAAAGCCGGTCGCAGCGATGCGAGGAGCCGTTCAGAGAGAACAAGGGCCTGTTTCAGGGAGTGACGTCGCTGTTTTTGGGAGACATCTGCTGTTTCACAGGAAGGAAGCCAGCCTCCAAGGAATCCGATTTGCTCTCCAGGAAACGCAAATGGCGTTACAAAGTGTGGCATGGCATTTGCGTTGTTGGGATTGCCAATTGTGTCGCTTGGAATGCCATTTGATTTGCTTGAAATGCTATTTCGTTGCTTTGGGAGGCGGTTTGCGGCGCTATTATGGGCACTCCGACCGCTGCACCTGCCGGCGTGCTCGCGGCGGGAGTGGATCGCGTTGTTTTGGCAACTACCGGCTATGCTTGCATGAGGGCCTTCTGTTCAAATCTTCGCGGTCAAACCGGCGAAGGGGCCGCCGGGGCCGGTGAGGCGGTCGAACTCGTGGAGGGCCATGGCGGTGACCTGGTCCATATTATAATAGTGGTAGGTGGCGAGGCGGCCTACGAAGCTGACGCCGGGCTCGGCGGCGGCGAGGGCGCGGTATTTTTCGTAGAGAGCGCGGGCATCGGGCGCGGGGATGGGATAGTAGGGCTCGCGGTCGGGGGCGTCGTCCTGTGAGTATTCGCGCACGATGTTGGAGCAGTCGGACTGCTGATGGGTGGCGTGTTTGATCTCCACGATGCGGGTGTAGTCGTGATCGTTGGGGAAGTTCACCTGCATGGCGGGCTGCCAGAAGCCGGGCTTTCCGGAGATGGCCTCGCGGGGCTTGAGGCGCTCGGCGGTGAAGGATTCCATCTCAAAGCGCAGCGAGCGCCACGGCAGGCGGCCGTAGCAAAAGTCGAAGTAGGCATCCACGGGGCCGGTGTAGATGATGTGGCGGGCGTCGTAGCGCTGGCGGGCTTCGCGGAAGTCGGTCTCGAGCTTGATCTCCAGCCGCGGCGAGGCTTCGACTATTTGCTCGAAGAGGTGGTTGTAGCCCTTGAGGGGGAGCGCCTGGAATTCCTCGCGCAGATAGTGGTCGTCGCGGTTGGTGCGGATGGGAATGCGGGCCGTGACCGAGGGGTCGAGGTCGCGGGGATGGCGGTGCCAGTGTTTGATGGTGTAGCCGCGGAAGAACTTCTCGTAGAGCTCGTGGCCCACCTGGGAGAGGATGACTTCCTCGCTGTTTTTCGGCTCGGAAATCGGGACGCGCTTCTCGGCCAGCCAGGCTTTGAATTCGTCTTCGGTGGCGCTCTTGCCGACGAGCTGCTCGAAGGTGGTGAGGTTGACGGGGAAGCTCCAGTAGCGCCCGTCTGTCCAGCTTTGGATGCGGTAGTCCACCTTCTGCCACTCGGTGAATCGCGAGAGATACTCGCGCACCACGCGGCTGTTGGTGCGGAAGTAATGCGGGCCGTAGGGATGATAGAGGACGCCGTTCCGGTCGGCGCAGTCCCAGGCGTTGCCGCCGATGTGAGGGCGTTTTTCGATGACGACACACTTCAACCCGTGCGCGGCGAACCGTTCAGCGAGGACCATGCCGGAGAAGCCCGCGCCGGCGATGAGGAGGTCTGTTTTTTCTTTCAAACGGGGGAAGGGGGACAGGGGGGACGGGCGTTATTCCAGCGGAGCGATTTTGCCAGGAGCTTCGAGCGCGGCGGCGCGGGCGAACGCCGTCAGAAGTTCCTGCTGGTGGAGAGCGGCCCAGTCGAGTGAGAGGCGCAGCGCCCGGGCCGGGAGGCTGCCGTCAAGCAACGTGAGCGTTTCGATGCCAATCTTGGCGACCTGCCCGCCATAGATCGCGTGGAAGTGCGGCGGCGGATGGTCTCCATAGTATATCTGGATGACGATGCCATAGAAGCGACTAACTTCAGGCATGAGCGTGCAGCGCGGGGAATATGGCTGCCGGCTCCTTGCCGGTGAGTTGGAGATAGAGCGCGTCCGGGCAGAGGTCGAGTTCTCCCGGCCATTGCAGCGCACCCACGGGGGAGACGGAGAGTTGCTCGAACAGTCCCGGCTGGAGCCAGGCGCTGAAGACGCCGCGTCCGGCGAGGTGCTGCAAGTTCACGATGCCGGAGGTGCCGTCATCGAAACGGAGGGAAACGCGGAAGGGTTCCAGCGGTTTGGCGGCGGTGATTTTCATGCGGCGAGGATAGGCGTCCGCGTCTGCGATGTCGAGGGCTGCGGTTGGCCCGCGGGATTTTCTCAAGCTGCCGCCCCTGGTCGTTTGCCTTTGTTTTCGGCAAAACCAGTCCTGCGGATCGGATATGTGGGCACATGCGGCACGGGGAGTGCGGCTTGTTATGGGGTTTGAAGCGCAACGCTGCGGGAAGCAGATGGTGCGGTGGTGAAAAGGTCAGGCCGCCTGGGCGGGGAGGGCCGCGACGCGGGGATCGCGGCCGCTGAGGAGAGTGAGGATGGAAACTTCGACTTCGTGAGGCGAGCCGAGGATCTCCAGGAGAACGCGGACGCGCTGCGCACCGGGGAGGACGCGGGTGACGGTGACGGCCTGGCCGCGCATGGGGCCGGTGACGATGTCCACGGTGTCGCCGGCCTGGATGGCGGTTTCCACGGTGATCGTCTCCTTTGCGTCCACGACGGTGCGGAGATCAGCCACCACGGAGTCGGGAATCGCGGCGCAGTCCTCCATGAAGCTCATCACCTGGCTGACGAAGGGCGTCGCCGCCACGTGGCGGATCTGGAGCTTTGAAAACCGCGCGAACAAATAGCCCGGGAAGAGCGCTTCCACGAACCACACCTTTCCCCGCACCGTGCGGCGCTGATGCCTGATGCGCGGGCAGAAGGCCTCGAATCCCGCAAGCCGGAGATGCTGCGCAGCGAGGTGCTCGCTCTTTGGTTTCCCGCGGAGGCAGCGCCACTTTTCAATGCTGTCGGTGTCGTCTTCCATGGGATCAGTCGAGCATCGTGGAAAGGAGCGGCATGATTTCCCGGCTGCGCGCGTGCCACTGCGCGAGCTTGCTGACACGGCTGCGGTAGAAGTCGCCGTGGTCGGAGTCCTCCGAAACTGAAAGCGATTTCAGACGTTCCAGCCGGTCCGCCCCGCTGTCGAGCCGGGGCTTTATTTCCTCGCGCACGAAGCCGGCAGCGAGCTTCTTCAATTCCGTCTCCGCTGCGTAGTGATCACGCCGATCGCCGGCCACATAGACCTGCTTCACTGCGCCAAACGCCCGCAGCACCTTCAACCCCTGACTGGCGGAGCCCTTGCTGATATTGAGCCGGTCCACCAGCGCATCGAGCGGCAGCGGGTCCGGCGCTATGAAGAGCAGGCCGTAGATTTCGCCCACCGACTTCGGCATTCCGAGGAGCTTCACCGCATTCACGAACAGCCCAATGACCTCCACCTCAACCGGCGCGAGGGCGGTAGCGGAAGGGGATGATCGGGCGATGGTGGCGGCTGGCATGGCTCGGGCTCGGGCTCGGGTCGGGAGCGTAGATTGCCCTGGAAATCAATTTGTTCAAGAAAAAATGAACAAGCCGGCCTATATTTGAGGAGCCCGGTTTTCGCCCTTCACATTCTGTTCCGCCCCCTCCGGGAGAGCGCCTGCGCGAGTTCAGTCGTATTGAAGGCGGCCTGTATCCAATTCACCTGCGGCTTGTGGCCAGGAATGAGCAGCACCTCCACGACATCGAAGCGCCACGCGATATCGGGGACTCCCAGCAGCCGCAGCCATGCCGTGGCACCCCGGATGATGAGCGACTGCTTGTCGAGCGTCACCGCTTGGGCCGGCCGGCCAAAGGCGGTGCTCGTCCTGGTTTTCACTTCGACAAAAGCGAGGACGTTCCCGTGCCGGCAGACGATGTCCACCTCACCACCGTCCGGGCCGCGGTAGTTGCGATAGAGCACCTTGCAGCCCCGCGTCCAGAGCCACCGCGCCGCCACGGTCTCGCCATGGCGCCCGACGGCGTCCTTATCGGGCTTCGCTGCCGAATCAGAGATCCAGACAGAGTTGAGCAACCGGCTGAAACGACCGGCGATGTAGCGGACAGGGGCCATATTTTCGGAGACGAGCGAGGTGAAGAGGAGTGCCATAGCCCTTGTGGGCCGCAAAGCCGTACTGCGGATATTCCACGTCCGCCGCCAGCATGATTCGGTCGCGCTCCACCTTCGCGATGATGCTCGCCGCGGCGATGCTCAGACTGAGTCCGTCGCCTTTGACTATGCCCTCATGCGGCCAGGGAAATCGGGGAACCGGCAACCCGTCTATAATGCAAATGTCCGGCAGCCGGGGCAATCCGCGCACCGCCCGCTCCATCGCCAGATGAGAAGCGCGGAGAATATTCAGCCGGTCCACCTCTTCCACACTGGCCGCCGCGCCGCTGATGAGCAGCCGGTCGTCGGCCATCAGTTCCGCATAGATCTTCTCCCGCTGTTTTGGGCTGAGTTGCTTGGAATCATTGAGCACCGCGTGCGCGAAATCCACCGGCAGAATCACCGCAGCCGCCAGCACCGGCCCCGCTAGAGGCCCGCGTCCGGCTTCGTCAATCCCTGCCACGCATGTATGGCCAGCGCATCGGAGACGGGCTTCAATTTCCAAAGTGGGCATGACTGCGTGGCTAGCCGCCGGTGCCGGGCGGGACAAGTTGAAAAAGCCGGCACCAGTTCGCTTCCACAGTCCCGGCAAGACTCGCAACGCTCTCACCGCGCAGCGCGGCCAGCGCCTCGTATGCCGCCACGAGATTCGCAGGATGGTTCAGCGGCATTCCCGTGTCCGGATGCACGAGCGGCCGGCAATCATGCTCCGCAGGCGGCACGAGATCGGGCGCGTCGGTCTCCACGAGGATACGATCAGCAGGCAGCGTCTGGAAGAGCGCCCGCTGCGGTGCTTTTCGCTCGTGAAGAAAATAAGGCGGGAACGAAAAATGCGCGCCGCATTCCAGGAAGAACCGCGCCAGCGCCGGCGGTCCGGCATAAGCGTGCAGCAGGAATCCGCGGGCAGGACCGGGGTGCTTCTGAAGCATCCGGCGCAGCGGTTCGTGAGCACGCAGGCAATGCACGGTGATGGCGACATTCCGCTCCCGCGCCATTTCCCACTGGCGAAGGAAGACTCGCTGCTGGTCGGCGATGTCGTGGCCGGCGATCCAGCAGTCGAGCCCCGCCTCTCCGATGCTGGCCTGCGGATAATGGTCGAGGAAACCGGAGAGAGCCTGCTCCCACTTTTCGGTTCTCCGAGCGACATGCCAGGGATGCAGACCAAACGCGGGACGCAGGACCGGATGCGTGTTGCATAGCCCGGCTACGGCGTCCCAGTCCGATTCGCGCGTCCCGTTCACGACCGCAGGCCACGGACATTCCTTGAGAATCGTGGCCCGGCAGAAATCGAGCCGGGCATCGTGCAGATGATTGTGGGCGTCGCAGAGGTTCACGGCACACACTGGCGCAGGGCTGCAGGTTTGTCACCAGCGCGGCAAAATGCACTTTGCGCGCAGCACAAGTCGCCGCATCGTCCCGGCAGCCATGACCGATACCGCCTCCACCGCTGCAGAGACTGCGCCCCGCCGTTCCCGTCGCCGCCGGAAGTCCGGCGGCTGGTCAAAAGGATGGACAGCCCTCACGATTGTCCTCGTGCTCGCCGCAGGGCTGTTCTTCGGTGCGAGTATCTGGATCAAAAGCTACCTCCAAAGCGACAAGTTTCGCGTGTGGATCAGCGGAGAGATTTCGCGCAAGCTCAATGCGGAGGTGCAACTCGAGGGAATCAAATGGCAGGATTCCTCGGCCAGCGCCGGCACCTTCACCGCGACCGGCTCGGCTGAGTCGCCATTCTCCCGTGTCGAAGCCCGCGATCTCCGCGCCACCATCAATACCGGAGCCATCTGGGACCGCGTCTGGCAGGTGGATGAAGTAAAAATCGCCCGCCTTTTTCTCGACATCTCGTCCACCAGCGCCCGCGCCGCCGCTCCGGCCTCGGCGCACGGGGATTCATCCGCCGACAGTTCATCGGGCGGCTTTTTCTCGTCGTTACTGCCCAACCGCACTTTAGTGAAAGGAATCGAAGTGGATCAACTCGCCTTTCTCTGGAAAAACTCCGCGCGCTCCGCTGAAGGCAACGGCATCGGCGTCCATATCAAGCCTGCGGAAACGAACGCGTTCTTCCTCGCCAGTGGCCATGGCGGAACCCTCACTCTGAGCATGCTGCCAAACGAGCCGGTAAAACTGCGGCATTTTGAGGCCTCGCTTCAGGGCGACGAATTTACGCTCGACGAACTGTCTGCCGAGGCCGCCGGTGCAGACATCTCCACGGAAGGCACGCTGATCACAGGCGACCGGCCATCCCTGGACTTAAAGGGCACCGTTAGCGCCCTCGACCTTGCACGCGTTCTGCCGGACGATTGGCTCAAGCGCCTTCACGGAAAAGCCGGCGGCGATATTCGCGTGACCGGCAACCCGAACGATTTTGACCGGCTCTCCTGGCGCGGCACAGCGCGCCTGAACGATGGACTGCTCGAAGGACTTCCCTTGCTCTACATTATCGCCCGCAAGACGCGCAACGAGACCTTCATACGGTTCAAATTGAAAGAGGCCCGCACAGACTTTACCCGCACCGCGGACGGCGGATGGCTTCTGGAAAAACTTATGGTGGACGCGCCCGGCCTGCTGCGGCTAAAAGGCAGCGCTTCCGCCGCTCCAGACGGCGCGCTCCAGGGAGAACTGCTGCTGGGAATCGTCCCCGGCACCTTGCGTTATCTCGCCGGAGCCGAGCAATCCATCTTTCTCCCGCTCGACCAGTTGCTCGTCACCCCGCGCGAGCGCGCACTCGTCACCGCGGACGACTCCGGACTGCGCTGGACCAGACTACGCCTCCGCGGCACACTCGAAAACCCACAAGAGGATCTCGCCGACCGACTGGCCAAAGCATGGTTCAACGCGACGGTGGATGAAGTCATGAATATGAGCATGGAGGGTGCCGTAAAGGCCGCAGAAGCAGCTTCCAAACTAGCAACCGAAGCGGCCGGCACCGTTTTGGATAACGCTCCGGCGGTTCTCGAAAGCGGCATCAAATCCGGCACGGACCTGCTGGAAGGCGGGGCCGGTTTGCTGGAGAAGGGCGTCGAAGGCGGACTGAAGTCGCTCGAAGGCCTCATCCCTGGTGGAAAATAGCGCGCCCTCCGCCAACGGTCAAAGGAAAGGCCGCATCCGTTTCCGAATGCGGCCCTTTGCTTTTAAGAATTTACAGAATCAGATCAGTCCTGCGGAACGTGAACGGTGTCACCATCCATAAGAATCGGGTTGTTCGAACCGCCGGGATCGAGCTTGCGCATGTCATAGACAGACTGTCTCGTGCCGCGTATAATCTTCACATGCCTCATGTCAGCGAACTCCGTGAAGCCACCGGCAGCCATGACGGCCTGGTAAAGCCTCATGTTGTCACGCAAAGGAACCTCCCGACCACCACTCTTCACTTCGCCGCCAACAGTGACGATGTGCGGCGCGTAGTCCACAGGGTTCGGAGTAGTGACGTTTATTGTCGGATTAGTGTAAATCTCAGCAGACCGGTAGGCCACTTCTATCCGTCTGGCGAGCTCTGTCGTTGAAATACCTGCTGCGGAAATTTCACGATCCAGGTAGGGAATCTTTACGGTGCCGGAATCGGAAATATTGTACTTACCGGTAACATTGGCCGTGTCTTCAGCCGGAACCTTCAGTTCCACCAAAACCGGGTCGCCGGCCTTGAGTTTGGCGTTTTGCGCGTGGGATGCCGGCGCAGCAAATAGAACCGTAAGCGCGATAATTAATGTGGTAATCGTTTTCATGGCGATCAGTTTAGTAGGTTGAGGTGGTTGCTTAATAGTCGTCCTTGTCTGCACCGCGGGTTGCGGGCGAAGGCGTCTGGCGGGTGCCCTGCGGCTGGCCAGGCTGAGCGACCGTGGGGCGCGCTTTAGGCTTGTTGTCCACGTTGGTCGGCGAGTAGTAGGTGTAGTAGCTGGTGTAGTACTGGTATTGGCTGTCGCTGCGGACGTCCACGTTGTTGAGCACGACGCCGAGGAGGTTTCCGCCAACGTTTTCAATGGCCTGCTTCACGCGGAGGAGCATGTTGCGCGGCAACTTGCGGTGCTGAATGACGATGATGGTGAGGTCCACTTCAGATGCCAAAACGGAAGCGTCTGACACACCGAGAATCGGAGGGGAGTCAATGAGCACGAGATCGAAGCGATTCTTGACGTCGGCGATGAGTTCCGACATGCGACGACTGTTGAGAATGCCCGCAGCGTCGGCAGGCAGAATACCCGAAGGCATGAAGTAGAGGTTCTCAATCGGCGTTTGAAGGATGACGTCCTCAAGCATCAAGGCCGTGGTCAGGTAGTTGGTGAGACCGACAGAGTTATTGATGTCGAAGAAGGTGTGCAATTTCGGACGACGAAGGTCCCCGTCAATCATGAGGGTATTGTAACCACCCTGGGCACAAATGTAGGCGAGGTTGACCAGCGTGGTGGATTTACCTTCACCGGCGCCACCGGAGACGATGGTGATGGCATTCGCGTCGGCGCTGCGGCGATTGAACTCGATGTTCG
>JANOZA010000337.1:0-24554 GCA_031429155.1 Verrucomicrobiota bacterium
CCATCAGCGGTCCCACCGGCTCAGGCAAAAGCAGTCTGCTCGATGCCCTTTGCCTGGCGCTATACGCGAACACCCCGCGTCTCAAAAGTGCAAACGCCAGTGCTCTACTCGCAGATGGGTCTAGTACGGTAACTCAGAAAGATCCGGCTAACCTCCTCCGCCGCGGCACGGGTGAAGGCTTCGCAGAGGTCGCCTTCGTCGGAGTGGACAACCAAACCTACACTGCCCGCTGGAGCGTCCGCCGCGCCCGCAACAAACCCGAAGGGGCGCTGCAGAACGTGGAGATGGCGCTCTACCGCGGCGACATTCCGCCGGGCACGGAGGGCACGCTGGAGCAGGGCGGCAAGAAGACGGAAGTGCGCGCCGCGATAGATACGAGAATCGGCCTCACGTTTGAGCAGTTCACCCGAGCCGTGCTGCTGGCGCAGAATGATTTCGCGACGTTTCTCAAAGCCGATGACAAAGACCGCGCGGAAATCCTCCAGGCGCTCACGGGCACGGAACGGTTTGAGGAAATCTCCCGCGCTGTCTTCGCCCGCAGCCGGAGTGAAGAAGCCGCCGTTCAGGAAATCGAACATCGTCTCGCCGGCAACACTCCGCTCCCGCCAGAGGAACGCGTTGCCGCAGAAACCGAAATGTCTGCGGCGGAAACGGACCTGCATTCCATCGAAGCGCTGGTCGCGAAGCACGCGGAACATGCGCGGTGGTTTCAGCAACAGTTGGTCCTGACACAAAGCGTGACGCAGGCCAACGCGCTGCTGACTGCGGCGCGCGAGGCCCGGGAAACCGCGGCGCCGCGCCGTGCGGAGCTGGAGCGCACGATGGAGGCGGCGCTCAACGCCCGGCCATTGCGCGAGGCGGAGCAGCGCGCCGTGGAGGAAAGCAGGAGCGCGGAGAAGTCGGGCGCGGCTTTGCAAACAAGATTGCAGACTGCGCAGGCTCTCCTCACGGCGAAGCAATTGGCACTGACGGGCGCGGCGGAACAGTCGGCCCGGGCGAAGCTCGCACGCGAGCAGGCGCAGCCGCAGCTTTTGGCGGCACGTGAACTGGACACAAAGCTCGCGCCGCTGGCGGAGCAGTTGCAGAAAACGAAGTCTGCCGCCGCCGCTGCACGCAAGTCGCTGGACGAGGCGCGCACGCGTCATCAGGACACGCTCGCCGCACAAACCAAAAAGCAGTCGGCCATGGACAAGGCCAAAGCACGGCGAGAATCGCTCGCTGCTTTCCAGCCGTTCGCCCGCGATGCGACGGCGTGGCTGGGGCTGCTTGATAGATCCGCCATCTCACGCGCGGCGATGGAGGAGGCCGCGAAAGCAGCCGCACGCCTCGCGCAGCAGGAACCAAAACAGGCGCAACAACTCGCCGCAGAGCTCGCCAAAGAGCAGCCGTTGCGCGCTGCCGTGGAGACCACGCGTGTGGCCCTTTCCGCAGCAGAAGCGGCCGCGGCGGTGGAGGCGGCGGCGGTTCGTTTACGCGAGACTCTTCACGACGGACAGCCCTGCCCTGTGTGCGGCGCGCACGAACATCCCTACCAAACGCACCCGCCTGCTGCTGCCGCTGCGCTGTCAGGCGGCGCGTCATTGTCTTTGATCGAATGCCGCACCGCTCACGACAAGGCGACGGCAACGCTCACGTCATGGGAAAAGCACAGCGCCGTTCTCGACAAGCAACTGGCGGTGCTGCGCAACGATTTGAAGAACGCGGAGGCCAACGCCGCGACGGCGAAGGGCCAGCACGACGCGGGACTCGCGGAACTGGAGCCGCTGCTGGCGGCGCTTTCCCCGCTGCCGGATTCACCGCGCTATGCAGAGGATACGGCGGGCTTTCGCCGGTGGTTCGATGCAGGCGCGCGGGACTTCTCCGTCGTCGAACAGCAACACCAGGAACTCACCGCAGAGCTCAAGGAACTCTCGTCCGTGCTGGTGCCGCTGACGCAATCACTCACGACCACAGCGGAAGAGGCACGCGGGCGCGAAGCCGACGCGCTGGCTGCGGGGACGGCACACGAGACGGTTCAACAAGAGCGGGCCAAAATGTTTGCCGGCCGCGCCGCTGCTGAAGTCCAGGCGGAGCTGGAAGCGGCGTCTGTGGCTGCGGAACGCGTGGTCAAGGAATGTCAGGATGCCGCCATCGCGGCAGACAAGGAATTCACCGCGGCGACGGAGGCGCTCAAAGCCGCAGTCGCCGCCGCCGCAGCAGCGGGGCTGCGCGGCACCATCGCGAGCGGGGCGATGGACGAATGGCTCCGCGCTTTCTCCATCCTCTATGGACTGAGCGTGGATCGTGCCGGACTGGATGCGCTACTCGCGCGCGACGACGCATGGCGGGAGCGCGAGAAGCAGTCGCTGGACGCACTGGATGTCGCCGTGCAGTCCGCAGAGGGGGCGCTCAAGGCGAACACTGAGCACCTGACAAAACACGAAACCGCCCGCCCGACGCCGGAGGACGAGGCCTCGGTAATCGCGGCCCACATGGAGTGTCAGGAAAAACGCACGGTGGCGCAGCATCGCGTCACCGCCAGCCGCGCCATTCTTCTGAGCGACGATCAGCGCCGCACGGAGAATGCCGCGCTGGCCGGCGAACTCACCGCGCGCCGCGCGAAGTCGGACCCGTGGCAGAAGTTGAATGACCTCATCGGCTCGTCGGATGGTGCGAAATTCCGCAGCATCGCGCAGCGGTGCACGCTCGATATTTTGCTCGGCTATGCGAACGCGCAGCTTGAGATGCTCGCGGGACGCTATCGGCTGGAGCGACTGCCGGAATCGCTCAACCTCATCGTGCTCGACCGCGACATGGGCGACGAGCGGCGCAGTGTGCATTCGCTCTCCGGCGGCGAGTCGTTCCTCGTGAGTCTGGCGCTGGCGCTGGGTCTGGCGTCGCTGACGAGCAACCGGCTGAGGATCGAGTCGCTCTTTATAGACGAGGGGTTCGGTAGTCTCGACCCGGAGACGCTGAACACGGCGATGAGTGCGCTGATGCACCTGGAGGCGCAGGGGCGAAAAGTGGGGGTGATCTCCCATGTTTCGGAAATGGCGGACGCCATTCCGGTGCAGATCCGCATCGTCAAAGGCCGGTCCGGGGCGTCGCGACTCGTGATGCCGGGAGTGGGCGCCGGGGAAGTAGCGGCAGAGGGGTAGAGGGGCTGCGCGGGGGTGGTTTTGGGCATGAAACTGCGGCCGGATGCCATCGCGTGGGAAGGGGGCGTCGTTGTGCGTCGAAATGTCCCTGCGCAGTGCTCTGGAGAGCCATCGCCCTGTTCAGGAAGGGTGATTTGTCGTGCTTTCGTGCCATCAAGCCGTTCAAGGCATCTGAAATGGGCTGATGTTTCACTTTAATGGCTTGATGTCATACTTTTATGGCCTGATGGCGCACTTAAATGAGATGATGGTGAACATTTATGGCATGATGGTAAACTAAAATAGGCTGATGGTGGCCTTGGATGGCTTGAATTAGGACCAAATTGGCGCAATTTGCCGCGAGCGCCTTTGTTCTGGCATCTTGTTTTTTGCCGGGGCCGAAAGCCGGGAAGCCGCGGGCGTAAATTGGGAGGACGCTGCGGGATGGGGAGGACGATGGGCGTGCTGGTGCCGGTGGCTCGCCGTAATCCGGGGCCCAAACACGGGCAGGCTCAGAACTCCTGATGTCTGCCCGGCATGCCATTCCGCGTCAGGAAATTGGTAGAGCCCGCTCGGAGTTCAGCCTTTAGGCTGCTTCCCGCCGGAGCAGGCTAAAGCCTGAACTCCGAACGTCTTCGGCGGCTCATCCTGTTTCCTCTGACATCAGGATGTCTGAGGCTAAGGCCATGCCCGTGCTACGGGAGGCAAACTCAGCGTCTCCGACCCGCTTTTCACCCCATCAAGAAAGGCGGGCGGCTGTCAACTTGCCGGGTGCATCGTGGCGTGGGCGACGGTGGCGCCCCGCAACTTCACTGAGTCAGAACCTGGTCACTTCCGGCGGCGGCCGAAGAAGTCGAGGAGGAGGGAGCGGGATTCGTCTTCCATGACGCCGGGAGTGATGTCGCTGCGGTGGTTGAGGTTGGGGTGCTGGAGGAGGTTGATGAATCCTCCGGCGGCGCCGCCTTTCTGATCATGGCATCCGAAGATGACGCGGCGGATGCGGCAGTGGACGATGGCGCCGGCGCACATGGGGCAGGGTTCCTTGGTGACGTAGAGGTCGCAGTCGGTGAGGCGCCAGTCGCCGACGGCGCTTTCGGCCTGGGTGAGGGCGAGCATTTCGGCGTGGGCGGTGGCGTCCTTGAGGGTCTCGACCTGATTCCATGCGCGGCCGATGATGTCGCCTTCCCTGACAATGATGGCGCCGACGGGGACTTCGTCGAGACGGGCGGCTTTTTGCGCGAGGCGGAGGGCTTCGTGCATGTAGTGGGCGTCGAGGACGGGATCTATGAGTGTGGGGAGGGCGGGGGCGTTGTCTTCTGGCTGGATCATGGAGGGGCGAGGATGCGCGAGTGTCGGCGGGGCGCAAGGATTCTCCCTGGCGCGGCGGGGTTTCCAGTGATGGGGTCGCGGCCCATGACTCAAACAGACGATAATTTCTCAGCAGTGGCTATAGACGCGGCGCGCCAGGCGGGGGCGCTCATCAAGGATAACTTCGGCGGCGTGCTGGGGGTGAATGAGCTGAAGCAGTATGACATCAAGCTGGAGCTGGATGTGCGGACGCAGGAACTGATAACGGCTATTCTGCTGCGGAGTTTTCCGGACCACGCGATCTATGGCGAAGAGGGGCTGGCGGGGAATCAGGGGAGTGATCACCAGTGGATCGTGGACCCGATAGACGGGACGGTGAATTACTTTTATGGAATCCCGCACTTCTGCGTGAGCATCGCGCTGCGGGTGGCGGGTGAGATCGTGCTGGGGGTGATCTATGACCCGATGCAGGATGAGCTTTTTCTCGGACGGAAGGGTGAGAAGCCGACGCTCAACGGCGTGCCGATCCATGTGAGCGGACGCGCAGAGCTGGCGGATGCGATGATCACGGTGGGGTTCAGCAAGAACCGTGAGAGCATTGATGCGGGGCTGCAGAGGTTTAAGGAGCTGCTCTTCAAGGTGCGGAAGACGCGGATGCTGGGCAGCGCGGCGCTGGGCATGGCCTATGTCGCTGCGGGCCGGCTGGATGCCTACATCGAGGAGGTGATCAGTCTGTGGGATGTGGCGGCGGGGATCCTGCTGGTGGAGACGGCGGGCGGACGGGCGAGGATGTTTGAGAAGGATGCGGTGGGGGAGAAATACAGCATGTGCGCAACTAACGGTCTGCTCCCGCTCGCATGGGTGGAGGAGGAAATGAAGGCGGCGGCTAAACCCTGACACTCTATGACACGCACCGGCATTGGTTATGATGTTCACCGTCTCGTGACGGGGAGGAAGCTCATTCTCGGCGGCGTGGACATTCCCCACGCGACGGGTTTGGAGGGACACAGCGATGCGGACGTGCTCTGCCATGCCATTGCGGATGCGCTGCTGGGCGCCGCGGGGCTGCCGGACATCGGGCACTACTTTCCGCCATCGGATGAAAGCATCCGGGGCATCAGCAGTCTGGAGATTCTCCGCCGCGTGACGGCGCTGCTGACAGAAAAGGGGGCGCACATCAATAATCTGGACGCCACGCTGATCGCCGAGCGGCCGAAGATTCTCCCTCACGTGGCGGAGATGAAGGCGAACATCGCGGCGGCGACGGGACTGCGCGCCGACTGCGTGGGCATCAAGGCAACGACGAATGAGGGCATGGGATTCCCCGGCCGCGAAGAGGGCATGTGCGCGATGGCGGTGGCCTGCGTGGAGATGCCGTGAGAGGGAGGATTTGAACTGGACGCGATACCGAATCCATCAATACTCAGCGCGCAGCCCGCCTGCACTCCCCCTGCCTCCCTTCTCATGCCGGAGATCATCGTTCCATGCCCCAACTGCCAGACCAGTCTGCTCGTAGATGAGCAAAACGCCGGCCATGATGTGCTCTGCCCGGGCTGTCAGGTCCGGCTGACACTGCCCGGGTTGACGGGTGATGTGACAAAAGGAGCGCCGGGGACGGATGAGCACGCCAAGCGAAACCATCCGCTCTACCGCACCGGTCACATTGCTTCACTGCCGGAGGAGGCTGCGGCTGCGACTGCGGTGAATATACCGCGCGCCACTCACCTGCCCGAGCGCCGGGGTCTGAGCCCGGAAGAGGAAATGCGCCGCCTTGCGACTTTGACTGCGGAGCCGGCTTCGTACGATTTGCACAATGTGGACACCAAAGGGCGCACGGCTTTTCCCTGCCCCACGTGTCACCGCCCCATGTGGATGAGTCGCGCCGACTGGGGTCTGACGATGATTTGCGATGGATGCGCATGCGAGGTTGTAGCTCCTGATCCTTCCAAAAAAGAGCCGGCACATCTCCTGCAGCCGGATGCCGGAACCGCGCCGCGTCAAAAGACCGTGCTGCCCGGGCGGAGACAGGTGGAGGATCTCGGGGTCGGCGAGCAGCCAGCCGCAGGGCGGCCCAAGCGTCAGGGTGGACAACTGCCGCCAGCCCGCGAACCAGCGCAGGCACCCATGCCGCTGGCAGCCGACCGCGCAAAGACCCGCGCGCCCAACATTGAGCCGATCCCTGCCCGCGGTGATGTAGCCATCTCGGCACCCGTCAGGAAAGGCCCGCCCGCCGGCAAACGTGTGGTGACGCCCACTCAGGAACAGGCGGCGGCGGCGGCGGCTTTTGAAGACCACGACACGGCCCAGGGTATCACTCCGGTGGAGCCTCCTCAGGTCAAATTGCACCACCGTATCAGTCCTGAACGTGCTCCGAACTTCACGCCGAAGCATGAGGTGGACCTCTCCGTCGAGACCACGGGCGAATGGGGCGCCGGCGCTCCGCAGGAGAACAGCCTCGCCTTTCGCCGGACACTCACTTTCGCCATCATCACGCTGGTGATCAGCGCCATTGCCGTCACAGCATTTTTCCTGCGCTCCACCTGGCTGCGGCAGGACACATCGCCGGAAAATGGCCAGGAACAGGAAAGCCCGATCCAGAGTGTGGACATGGCGAAAGCGACGATGGACCGCTTTTTCCGTGCGGCCACCGTCGAGGACATGGCCAAAGAAGTGCGGCATCCGGAAATTACCCTCCCGCGAATGAAGGCATGGTACGCCCGCCGTCCGGCCACTCCCGCCAAGCCGGACTACAATGGAGAGTGGCGTGAACAGGACAATTATGCCGGCAAGGGCGTCAATTTCATTTTCACAACGGTCCGACTGGATGCCCTCAACGACCGTCAGATCTTCCTGGAAGTGCCCAAAGACAACACGGCGCCAAAGATTGACTGGGAACATTTCACCGGTTGGTCAGAGACCCCCTGGATCGAATTTCTCAAGTCCACGAGCATCCAGCCCGGCGAGTTTCGCGTCACCATTACCCCCACGGACTACTACAACGGTCACTTTAGCGATCGCAGCCGCTACCTCGCTTTCACGCTAAAGGACCGTGACAACTCTGGTTCCTGCACCGCTTACTGCGAAGCCGGCACCAACCTCGGCAATCTGCTGCTCAAGAGCATCCGCGAAGCGCGCCAGCAAAACAGCTTCGATGAAGTGACCGGCGAAGGGATAGCCCGGGTCATCCTGAGGGTTCGCTACCTGCCTGAAGGGCAGAAATTCAATCAGGCGACAATAGATGCGCTCGTCTGGGATGAATGGCTGGAACCGTGAGAGGTGATTGCATTCAACGCCTGGCTGTCACCGTCGGTCCGGTGGACCCAAAGTGTTTCAGCCTTAGAAAATTCTCTGCATGATGACGGGCGTCCCGGTCCAGGGCGCGATTGTAGATGAGCACCTCGGAGATCTCTCCTGCGAACATGCTGCGGCTCTTGCCATTGGAGCCATCCGATGTGCCCATGCGAAGCATTTCGACGTGAGCGGCAGCATCCACTTTGACCTTCCTGTCACTGCTGAGCTTCTGGCCGTCGCTGCTGATAAGGCCCAGATGCAAATTTCCGGCGGCGGCATCGAGAACTAAACCAGCGATGCGGAATTCCGCCTCTGTGCCTGCTATGTTCAATGGCGCACCGGCACCTGGCCCCGCCACGAAGCCACGGTCCTTCACGCCGAGCGACCACAGCGCCTGCTTCTTGTCGCGCGCCGAGAGCAGCCCCTCCTCCGCGTCTCCGCCGGTGGCCCTGTAAAGCAGGATCACAGTGACACTCCCACCGTCCAGGGTAGCCGCGATGGGATCGCCAATAGTATCCCGGTCCCGTATGCAAAGAGTATCGCCCTGGCCGTCGAAGGACAGCACAGGCTGCGGAGATTTCAGCCCTGACTGGGCAGAAGAGGTAACTAGCGTCGGGTAGTTGTTCTCCTTGTCGGGGGTGGTACTGGCAGTGTACTGGAAAAGGGCGCTGCCACCATTGGCTGCGTTATCGAGCCATTGGCCAGCCGGTCCATTGAGCACGGACGCCTTGCCGCCGGCGTCGGCCCGGGTGCCTTTCGCCGCATCAAACCATAAGACCAGCCCGTTCGCAGGCGGCTGTGAAAGATCCACATCCACCGTGGACGGAGGCAAGGCACTGGACCCGCGAGCAGTCTGCGCAACGGCCAGCCGGGTTTGCGCTGCCGCCAGCTCCGCCCTCGCTTTTTCCTTACGCAATTCTGCCTCACGATTGGCGGCGGCGAGGACATCACCTGCACGCTCCGGTTTGCTCTGTGCGGCCGTTTGCTTTACGCCGCCTGAGAATAGCAAATACGAACCGAATGCCACTGCCGCAGCCACAGCTCCCATGAGCAAGGGTTTCGCTGCCCGGCCACGTGGCTTCGCTTTAACTGTCGGCATCTTGCCCTTACCCGGTGCTGTTTTGGCCGCTTGCCTCTGGCTCCCGGTGCCAGCCGCAGGCCTGAATTCCGTCGGGATCTCCGGCGCGGGCACCAACCCCGTGCGTTTCGGCGCGGCATTCACCGGCTGGCTGACTTGATTCACCCCCGGCACCGCACCGGGGTGCTCTCCAGCGATTATTTGCCGCAATGCCAGGAGTGCTGTTTCGGCGTTATCAGGTCGCGCGTCCGGTTCGCGGCTCATCAGCCACTCCACCCATTTCTCCAAATTTCGCGGCACACTCGGACGGTATTCCTTTATGCGCGGCGCCCGGCCGTACATGTGCCCGTTGATCACGTCCGTCACTGTTTCCCCTTCATGGGGCCGGTGCATGGTCAGGCCGTAATAAAAAACACAGCCGAGCGAATAAAGGTCGCTCCGGTGGTCCAGCGGCTGCCGTTCAAACTGCTCCGGTGCCATGAAATAGATGGACCCCAGAACCGTCCCGTCGTGACGCACTGTTTGCTTGGACGGTTTCACGAAAAATTTTGCCAGACCAAAATCCACAAACTTCGACACAAACTTCCCGTTCGCCAGCCACGTTACCTGGATGTTCGAAGGCTTGATATCGCGGTGCAGCAGGTTCATCCGATGCGCATTGCTCAGAGCGTCCAGTGTCTGCTGCGCCACTTGGTAAAAATCCTCCAGTGTCAGCGCCGCCTGCCCGACAGCCTGCTCCAAATCCTGCCCGTTAAGGTACTCCATGATCACCTCCGGCCCCTCCGCACCATCCATGTCCACGTCATAGACAGACACGATGTTCGGATGCTGAAGTGAGGAAAGCGTGGACGCCTCCTGGAGCAAGTCGCCGTCCACATTTCCAAGGGCCACCCGCTGGTCCATTGAGAGGAACCGCTTAATGGCCACATGCCGCGACAGCTTGGTGTCCCAGGCTTTGAGCACGACGCCGACGCCGCCTTGGTTGATCTCGCCGATGATTTGGTAACGGGAACTCATTGGATATTTACGATAATTATAGAAATTATCCTAAATACACCAATTCGTCAAGAATTCTTAAGGAATTATGCTCCGCCTCCCCGTCGGCGGGCTACAAAAATCTCCCGAGTAGCACCCTCAGCCGTTCCACTGTGTCCGCCGGCCAGAGAGAGCGGTCGGTGACCAGCGCCGTATCCAGCGCCCGGTGTTCCGGCCAATTGGGAACGGCAGGAATCCTGGAGATGGCGGCGGAGAGCACCGCTTTGGCAGCCGCAGCATTGGCCGTGAGGTGCCCGATGACTGCATGGGCGCTCACCGGTTCCTCCTCGACTTTCCAGCAGTCGTAATCGGTGATCATCGCCAGCGTCGCGAGAGCGATCTCGGCCTCGCGGGCGAGTTTCGCCTCCGGCAGATTCGTCATCCCGATGACATCGAACCCAAGCTGACGGTTCGCATTACTCTCGGCGCGGGTCGAAAATGCCGGACCGTCCATGTTCACATACGTGCCGCCATCATGCACGCGCCGGTCCTGCTCCCGGCAGACATCATAGAGAATGCCGCGCAGCCCTTCGCTGACCGGATCGCCGAACCCCACATGGGCCACGATGCCGCCGCCAAAAAACGTATGGTGCTCCCTGCGGCTGGTCCGGTCAAAGTATTGATCCGGCAGCACAATATCCCGGGGCTGATACTCCTCACGGAGACTCCCCACTGCGGTCACGCAGATGATCCAGCGCACACCCAGCGAGCGGAGAGCGTGGATGTTCGCCCGGTGATTCAGCTCATGCGGCAAAATCCTGTGCCCGCGCCCGTGTCGCGGCAGAAAGAACACCCGCCGCCCTGCCAGCGTGCCGCCGGTGATGACATCCGAGGGAGCACCCCATGGCGTCTCCACGGCGATCTCCTCACGGTTCTCGAACCCCTCAATGTCGTAGAGTCCGCTGCCTCCGATGATGCCGATGGCCGGTGTGATTTCGTCTGTGCTCATGCCGCGACGGGAAAGCAGAGCGCGAGTGCCAGCAAGGCGGAAGGAAAGCCCTCAGCGCTTCGGGCTGTTCACATACCGCGTCCAAAAAGGAACCGGTCGCGGCGCGACAAATCATTCACCGCCGCGACATCGCGCAACGGAAGGCGGCGCATGATTTCCGCGAGCGCAGCCGTCTGACCGGCTCCGACTTCCAGGGCGACGAGGCCATTCAGATTCAGGTGCTGCGGCAACTCCTCCAGAAACTGCTCAATCAACTCCGTGCCGCGCACACCGCCGTCGAGCGCGAGGACTGGATCACGTTGCACCTCCACGGTCAGCGCGGAAATTTCCGCCGCCGCGATGTAAGGGAGATTGGCAGCGATCAGATCGAAGCGCTTCCCTGGCAGCGCGTTGAACAGATCAGACTGCACGAGCGTCAGCCGCTCTGGCGCCACGGCGAGTTTTGCCGCGTTCTCCTGCGCCAGCGCCAGAGCATCCGGCGACACATCTGCCAGAACCAGCCGTGACTCAGGAAAGGCGAGCGCAAGGCTCAGTCCGATCACACCGGAACCGGTGCCCATGTCAAGAATGTCCGCCGGAGACTGCGCTCCGTCCCGGCGGTATTCGGCGAGGATTTTCTCCACGAGTTCCTCCGTCTCCGGCCTGGGAATGAGCGCACGGGCATCGCAGAGAAACTCCCGCCCCGCGAACTCCACGGTGCCCAGCAAGTGCTGAAGCGGCTCGCCTTTGCTGCGGCGTTTCACCAGCTCGCGCAGCGGCGCGAGATGCTCCTCTTCGAGCGGGCGGTCAAAGTCCATGTAAAGCTGCATCCGCCGGCAGCCGAGCACTTTGGCGAGAAGGTGCTCCATGTTGAGCCGCGGGTTTTCCACGCCGGCTTTTTCCAGCCAGGGAGCACCGCTGCGGATCGTTTCCAGGACGGTTTTCATAGGAGACGGCTGCGGATGAATTCCTTCACAGCACCAACATCCGCCGGCAGCGGCCACGACTGAAGCGGCAGTGGTTTCAGGGCCTCCAGCGACGGATGCACCGGCTCCGTTCCGGTGGCGCGCGCGACCACGTCAGGGAATTTCGCAGGACTCGCCGTCGCGAGGACGACGCTCACGCGATCCGCAGCCATTTCAGTAAAAGCGCACGCCGTATGCGGGTCGGCCACGTATTGGTGCTCGCGCCACAGCCGCGCGATCGTCTGCTCTATTTCAGCGTCGTCCATCCGCGAGGCTTTCACGCCCATCGCGGCGAGCGGACGCAAATCGGCACGACCCGTGGCTTTCATCTCCTCCATCACCGCTCGGACACGCGCGGGATTTTTCTCCAACAGGTAATAGAGGTAGCGCTCGAAATTCGAAGCCGCCTGGATGTCCATGCTGGGCGCGTGGCTCGGCTGCACGCCCCCCTGTTCGTAGAGACCGGAGGTGAAGAAGCGGTAGAGAATGTCGTTTTGGTTGGTAGCCACACGAAAGCCGCCGCACGGCAGGCCCATCTGCTGCGCCAGCCAGCCGGCCATCACGTTGCCGTAATTCCCCGTCGGCACCACGAACTCCACATTTTCCCGCGCAGCCGCCGGCAGCCGCAGCCACGCCCAGATGTAGTAAACACACTGCGCGAGCACGCGGGCGATGTTGATGGAATTGACCGCCGAGAGATTGACTGCGCGCGCGAACTCCACGTCAGCGAACGCTTCCTTCACCACCCGCTGTGCATCATCGAACGTCCCCGGCACCGGAATCGCGAACACATTCGCCGCCCCCGTGCAGGCCATCTGGCGCTCCTGGAGAGGCGCCACCCGGCCCTGCGGATACAGGATGAACATCGTGATTCCCTCCTGTCCGAGACAGCCGTGAATGGCCGCTGATCCGGTGTCGCCGGAGGTCGCGCCGAGGACTGCCAGCCGGTGTCCGGTGCGCTCCACCTGGCGTTTGTAGAGCAGCCCGAGAAGTTGCAGGGCGAAATCCTTGAAGGCCAGCGTGGGGCCGTGAAACAGCTCCAGCACGAACGTCCGCTCGTCCAGCTTCACCAGCGGCGCCACGTCCGGATGCGTGAAGCGCCCGTAAGCCTGGCGCGTCATCGCCTGCCACTCTGCGGCTGGAATTTCCGGCGCGAAGAGTGTAAAAAACTCCGCAGCCAGATCCGGGTAAGAGAGCTTTTCCCAATCCGCCAAACGGCTGCGGATGTCCGGAAGCGACTCCGGCAGGAACAACCCGCCGTCTGCCGCCAGCCCGGCCTCAACGGCTTCGGAAAAAGTGTGGGGCGGCGTGAGCCCGCGCGTGGAGTGATACAACATGCCGGGCTATATGCGGCCCGCCCGCGCAGCGGCAACGGAAAAGGCGATCACCGCCGCACCGACTCCGCCTTGTTCAGCAGTTGGAGAAACTCGCCGCGGTAGCCGTTGGCGTCGGCGCCTTTGCTGGACTTGGCCAGCGTGCGCACGTCCTCCCATGTCAGGCCGTTATACTGGCTGTTGTTCAGAAGAGCGGCAAATCCGGCGATGGCGACGGCCCAGCGGGTTTCCGGGGAGGCCTCGGCAATCTTCGCGCCGCTGTCTTTCACGGGCACTTCCATGAGTTGGCTCACGTCGGCATCAGGAGCCTTCCAGCGGAGTTTTACGGTCATCGTTTCCCCATTCGCATCCGCAGCGGGAGCAGCAGGAGGCGCGGGAACAGGCTCGGTCTTCGGCTGATACTTCAGGCCGTCCACGGTGGTAATCTGTTCCTCCGGCGCGCCGACGGGCACGAGTTCATAGAGCGCGGTGACGGTGTGACCTGCACCGATTTCGCCGGCGTCCTTCTTGTCGTTATTGAAGTCCTCTTTGGCCAGCATCCGGTTTTCGTAGCCGAGCAAACGGTAACTGCGCACGATGGCCGGATTGAACTCGATCTGGATCTTCACGTCCTTCGCGATGGTGACGAGCGTGCCGGTGAATTGATCAGCCAGTGATTTCCGGGCCTCGCTGAGGCTGTCAATGTAGGCGTAGTTGCCGTTCCCCTTGTCGGCGAGGAGTTCCATGGTGTCGTCCTTGGTGTTGCCCATGCCGTAGCCGAGCACGCTGAGGAAAACACCGGTCTTCGCCTTTTCGGTGATGAGCTTGAGCAGCTCCTCATGGCTCGTGACGCCGACATTGAAGTCACCGTCCGTCGCGAGGATCACGCGATTCACGCCCTCCTTGTTGTAGTGCTGCGCCGCCTGCGCGTAGGCCATGCCGATGCCGCCCGCGCCATTCGTGCCGCCGCCCGCACCGAGGCCGTCAATCGCGGCCAGGATGCGCTGCTTCTCCGCGCCATTTGTGACCGGAAGCGCCACGCCGCTCTCGCCGGCATACGTCACCATGGAAACGGTGTCCTTTTCCGACAAACGCTCGACGACAAACTTCAGGCTCTGCTTCACCAGCGGCAGTTTGTTGGGCTGATCCATCGAACCGCTGACATCCACGAGGAACACCAGGTTCGCCGCCGGACGCTCGCTCTGCGCGATCTCTTTTCCCTTCAGCGCAATCCGCGCCACCCGGTGGCTCGCATTCCACGGCGCACTCGTCATCTCCACATGCACCGCGAACGGTTTTCCATCCACCGGCTGTGCGTAGTCGTAGGGGAAATAATTCACGAGCTCCTCCAGCCGCACCGCTTCCGGCGGCGGACACTGCCCCATGTTCAGGAATCGCCGCACATTGGAATAACTCGCCGTATCCACATCAATGCTGAACGTGGACAGCGGGGCCTTGAGCACTGGGAAAAACGGATTCTCCGGCAGCGGCTTGTAGGACTCGGTGCCGGGAGTCGTCTGCGACTGGTTGAAGCGATAGTCAGTGCGGGGCATGGACTCATCACCGTACGCCTCCGCCTTAATAAGCCCGCCGATCTCCGGATTGTTTGGTTTCACTTCGCTGCCCGGTACGTAAATGCCGCTCTCAGTCCTCAGTTGGCTATCAGACAATTTGCCGCGATAAGAACCATCTTTCGATGCGAGGGCGTCGATTGGAGCCGCGGACTCGTAGTCTCTAGCAACACGGGCGCGCGATTCGCCTCCAACAGTCGCAACGACAGGGCTCACCGGCGAGGTCGTGGCCGTTGCAGGCACGGGGGCGCTCGCGGGAGGCGCAACGTGGACCCCGGAAACAGTCTGCCCATTTTGCCGCATGGCGTGTTCCCTCATGCCGTTGAGAGTCTGTAACTGGTTCTCATAGCTGTATTTGGCAGAAGCATAGTCGCGCCCCGCCTCAGGTTGACCCGTGCCTACCGGAACCAGTCCACTCGTCCCATTCCCAGACGACAGCGGCAACGTGTCCACGATGTCGTGCTTCTTCATCACATCCAGCATCGCCAGTCTGGACTGCTCGACTGCCTCCTCCTGCTGTGTAATCTGTGCAGCCACCTTAGTTGAATCGGCCTCCAGGGACGACTTCGTGGAAGGATCAGCGCCCATAGAATTGAACACAACCGGCGCACTGCGCGGGTTGTCATTCCTTTTGGTCGGAGTGGCATAAGCCGCTTTATCGAGCCGACCGGTTGAAGCCATCCACCAGAAGGTGGCACCGCCCCCCACGGCCACGCACGCGGCGGCGGCCGTGACACGGCGCATCCATTTGTGGCGGATGATTTTCGCGCTGCGGTTCCGTTTATCCGCTTCAAAGAGCAGCCGGGCGCGGGCTGCTTGCTGCAGTTCCGGCGTCGGCTGGGCCAGCGCGCCGGTGAGGAGATCGCAAAACTCCTTCGTCCCGCCGGCGAGGGATTCGAGATCGGGATTCTCCGCGCATTCCCGTTCAAAGGCGGCGCGTTCTTCCGGGGTGAGTTCCCCCAGTGCGCAGGCGGTGGCGATGGCGCGGGGATCGGCGGGTTCGGAGATAGATTCTGTTTTCATGGTATCGGTGTTTAAGTGGTTGGTTTTCAAAAGGGCGGATCAGGCAAGGACACCGGCGTGGAATTGGTCGCGCAGGCATTGCACGGCCTGGTGAAGAAGGGTGCCGACGTTGGTGACGGTGAGGCCGGTGGCGGCGGCGATGTCGCGGTAGCTGAGCCCGGCTTCGAATTTCAGCCGGACGAGTTCGCGCTGCTGTTCCGGGAGGGATTTCACGAGGCCGCGGAGGCGGGAGGTGTCGTCTTTTTCCTCCAGCGCGGCGGCGGGGCTGGCGGGGGAGTCGTCAATGTGGTTGCCGAATGCGAGGGCGGTGGCGGCGTTCATAGGTACGATGCGGTGGTTTTTTCGTTGATGATCAATGATAACCCGGCGGCAGACGGTGAAGAGCCAGGGAGCCAGGCCTTCGAGGTCGCTGACGGGCGGGGATTTGAAGTAGCGGAGAAAGGTGTCCTGCACGGCGTCGCGCGCGGTCTCCAGGTCACCGGAGTGTTGGCGGGCGAAGGCGAGCAGGGGTCGCTCGTAGCGGTCGAGAAGGTCTGAAGGTGTGGGATTCAAAGGAGCGGGAAGACCAGTTGGACCGCATGAGAGAGCGAAAGGTTCATAGAGGAAGACGGCCCAGCAGGATGTTTCCTGGAAAATAGTCCAAAAAAAATCCGGAGCCCCTCGGGACTCCGGATCGTGAAAGGTATTTGGCCGGTGAAATCAGCCGCCGTAGGCGCCTTCGACGCGGGCGGCCACGTCGCGATAACCATAGTCCACGGCGTAGATCAGTTTGAAGCTATCCAGCGCCTCGTCTTTCTTGCCCATGGCATCATGCATGAGGCCCATTTCATAGACGATCTCCTTCTTGGTGGAGTCCATGATGACCATCTCCACGGCGGCTTCCTTGAGCTGGCCAAGCGAGAGGTCGTACATCTTCGCGCCGCCGTAGCAGCGGGCGAGCATGAGCATGGCCTTGTGGCGGATGTGCGGGTTGTTCTTGGCGCGCTGCAGTTCCGGAATGGCCTCCCGGGCGTGGCCGGCGGCGTAGAGGTGCGTGCCGAGTTCGTAGCGGAGCTGCGGATCGGTGGGGTTCCGTTCCACGCGCTCTTTGGCGACCACCACCAGCTTCTCTTCGCGAGCGCGTTCGAGGTCGGCGATCTGCGCGCGCTTGGCTTCGGCGTCCGGGTCGTCGGGATTCGCGGCCAACTCTTCACTCAACCGGCGGATGCCCATTTCCTCGATCTTATCCTGAAGGCGATGCACCTTGTTCTCCAGCGCCGAGTCGCCGCCGCTGAGGTGATTGGCCCAGGCATAATACGAGAGTGAGGTTTCCCAGTCTTCGAGCCGCTCGTGAAGATCAGCGATCTTTCTCACCACGTTGAGGTCATGCTGGTTGGCCTCATAGTCCTTCATGAGGTGATCAATCTGCTCCTGAATTTGCTCGCTGGTGGCGCCGATGCGGCTCATGTCCTCCATCTGCTTGGCCTTGTCCTTGTTCTTGAGGAGGTCGCGGAAATTGCCGCCGTCTCCGCCGTCCCACTTTTGCCGCTGCATGGAAAGCCGCGCATTCGCATTCGTCAGTCCGGAACGGGCATCGCCGTCGGTGCCGTCGGTTTTGATGATGTGTTCGTAAATTTTGATGGCCCGCTCGGCGTCATCATTCGCAAGAAGATACTTGGCGAGCTTATGGGCCAGCTTGGTGTCCTCCGGCTTGCCCTTGAGCGCCGTCTCGAGTGCGAACGACGCCGTGAGCGGCATGGAGGCGGCATTCGCGGCTTCGAAGAGACAGGTATTCCCGGTCACGTTCATCGGATCTTCCTTGAGGATTTCCTCAATCTCGGAAATCGCGGCCAACGGATCCTTCTTCATCGTCGCCTGCGGCTTCCGAATCTTCACCGAAGTGGTATCAATGAATTTTCCCCTCTTCCCGGACTGCGCCTGGACCTCCGCGCTGCGCAGCATCTTTCGCCCTTCGAGGAAGCCGGGATTGTCTTTGACCACCGACAAGAGCAACTCCACCGCATAGCCGTGGTTGCTCATTTTGACGGCATCCACCGCCTTCTTGTAAGTATTGCGATAGCCCTGCTGCAGTTCGGTCTCTTGGAGGATAACTTCGTTCATGGGGAAATGGGGTGGGGAAAAAGGCGTGACGGGAGAATAGGAGGAAATACTAAAGAAACGCCCCCGGGGGCAACAACGATTTTCAGCGGACTGCGATTGGCGCCCGGTGCCGGCGCCATATTGGAGCCAGAAGCGTGCCCTACCTGGCCTGCACAATCGCGAGACGGAAGCCGAGGGTGTCATCTCCGACGCTGCGGTCCACCCACTGGCGGGATGCGGACCGACAAAGTCTGGCGTTGAAACGCCATGAGCCGCCACGCCGCACTGCACTGCCGGTGGTGACCAGCACCTCCGTGCTGTCGGAGGACTCCGCCGCGTGAGTATCAGCACACCATTCCCAGACATTTCCATGCATATCGCCGAGGCCCCAGGCGTTCGGTGGATAATTGCCGACGCCTGTCGTCATTCCAATGTGAATGCCTGGCTCCGTCGTGCCATAGGGAAGCAAACCGTCGCAGTTCGCCTGATGGCCGTCGAGAACAGAACCGAAACTGAACGGTGTGGTGGTTCCGGCGCGGCAGGCGTATTCCCACTGCGCCTCCGTAGGCAGGGCAAACCGCCACCCGTCGGGAAGAACTTTTCGGCTGTTCACTTTCGCAAGAAAGGAGTCGCTGCCCGACACCACATCGTCCCAGGAGACCGTCTCCACGGGGCGCAGCCCGCCCCGGCGAGCAGACGGATTATTCCCCATCACCGACTGCCAAACGTCCTGCGTGCATTCGTAACGCGCCAGCCAAAAGTCATGGCTGATAACCACAGAATGTTGCGTCTCTTCCGTTTCTCTGCCGGCTTCCGTCAACGGGCTGCCCATCACGAAGGTTCCGCGCGGTATGAAGCAAAATCCCTTGCGCCCGCTGCCGCCAAAATAGAGACTGATCACGGTGCCGGCTGGCGATCTGTCCGTCAGATTCCCGGCAAGGATCAAGCTCCTGGCCAGGCGCAGTTCGTCATCTGGCGGCGACGCGACATCCGCAGCAGACTCAGCGCTCGTGTCGCTGCCGGCCGCCGATTCACCTGCCGCGGCGAGCCCCTGTCCTGCCCCAGGGCTGGCTCCAACTTCGTCCCGCGCCGGGCCACGGCCAACCGGCGGATTCCTCAGTGCATCGTTCTCGCGGCCCATAGGGCGCGGCGGCGGGCTGTCGGAAAAAGCCGGGAGTCCCTTCCACTGAATCAGCCAAATAACCACTCCCAAAATCAAAACATTGCACGCCGTGACCCCCACCAGGAAGCTCCGGGTCCGACGCTCAGTGCGAGCCGGCGCCTGCGGCTTGTCAGGCAGGACGCTCCCGCCTTTCAGCAGGCCAGTCAACACATCCAGTTGGGCCGGAAAGCTGACACAGGGACCGCGCCGCAGCGTCGCCGGTAAATCTCCCTGTTCCACGCCTTCGCATAACACCGTGGCCACGTTCCCCCTCCTGCCGCCGGTGACAGTTCCGCTGAGAAACCCCTGCCAGGAATATTTCACCCACTCACTCTCAGTTCGCGCCCCGCTCCCGGCGACGACCACCACGTGCTTCGCAGCCACCAGAGCGCGGTCCACTGTAGCGCGATACCTTGCGTCTCCCACGCGCAACAACGACTCATCGCAGAAAAAGCAGGACACATCGCGCTCTGTGAGAAACTGATACACAGCCCGCGCCGTAGAATAGTCGGCATTGGCGGCACTGATGAAAACGGAGGCGTGCATGTGAAAAGCTGGGGCTCAATGGCATCCTGGCTTTCCTTGGACCACGGGCAAGGGCAGGCTGTTCAATCCCCGCCCGAGCCTCTCATCCGCACACTGAACTATTTCTTCTGCTCCTGGGCCATCTTCTCCAGGTAGTCGAGCAGGCTGGCGAAATCCTTCACGGTCATCTGGTTCATCAGTCCGGGGGGCATGAGGGAATTGGGGAGTTTTTCGCGGCCCTCAATGTCGGCGACGAGGATCTTTTGCTCGACGCCGGTCTGGTTGCGAATGACGACTTCGGTGGCGCTTTCGCTGACGACGAAGCCCATAACGGGGTCGCCCTTCTTGAGCTTGAAGAAGTTGGTGACGAAGCCCTGGGCGATGGTTTTGTTCGGATCGAGAATGGCAGCGGCGAGGTCCGGGCGCTTGTAGGTGACAGCGATGGTGCCGAGGAACGGGCCGCGGGGCGGGGCGTCCTTGCTGACGGTGTGGCAGTTCACGCAGGTGGCCTGCTGGTAAATTTGAGCGCCGATGGCGGGATCACCTTTGGTTTTCAGAACGGCGGCGATGACTTCCTCCGGTTTCATGGATTCGATCTTCGGGGCGTTGGCTTCGGCGGGGTCGAGCTTGAGGGCCTTGAGCGCGCGATCGGCGGCAACGGCGACGGCCTGGTCAGGGTCTTTCAGCGAAGCGAGGACGCGGGGGGACCAGACACGGTGTTTGATTTCGGCCACGGCGGCGAGGATTTGCGCGCGGCGCGCGGGCACGGCCCAGCCGGCTTCGAGGGCTTTGGCGGATTGTTCACGGGACTCCGGTGAGCCGCTGGTGCGGGCGCTGAGGGCGAGGAGGGCGGCATCGGCCCACTGGGCTGATTCGCTGCCAGGTTTTGCGGCCAGTTCTTCAAAATAAGCGTGGAAGTTTTCCAGCTTCGGCGCGCCAAGAAAAGCCTGCTCGGCTTTCTCACCGCCGCGGCGGCCGTCTTTACCGGTAAAAAGGGCGAGGGCACCCGGCAGGGCGTGCCAGGCCTCCGCGTTGTCGGTCCTGGTAATGAGGGCAATGGCGTCTGCGCGCTCGGTGCCACTGGTGGCGGGATCGGCTGCTGCTTTGGCTAGTAGCGGGATGGCCTCGGTGGGCACGTCGTTCTTTTTGGCAAGCTGCGCGATGAGGGTGCTGCGGAGTTTGGGATCGCTGGCGGCGAGGGTGATGAGTTGTTTTGTGGCGACATCGTCTTCGATGCGGTTGCGGGTCATTTCACCGGCCAGCCACCCGGCCTCCTCGCCCGTGGCTTTGGAGAGGGATGACTTGATCGCGGCCAGGACTTTGTCGGACTCGCTCCACTTTTCCGGCTGGTAGTAAGGCCCGCGGGTGTCAGGGCGCGTGCCCCAGGAGTCGCCCTTCCACGGGCCTTCATGGAAATGCAGACGGCACAGCGCAGCGAGCAGTCCGCGGCGGCGGGCGGAGTCGGTTTCCTTGTCGAGGCGCGTGATGAGGCCGTCCACAACAGCCGGCTCGTGCATGCGCATGAGGGCGAGCAGTGCCCCGGCACGCTGCGGATAGGGTGCGTCGGCTTTGTCCACGACGGTGAAGCAGGCGTCTGTGGCTTTCATCTGCGCCAGTGCGCGGAAGGCGGTGTGCGCGATGACGGGGTCGGGGTCTCCAAGCGAGGCGGTAACATGCTCGGCGAGCTTCAGATTTCCAAGGCGGGCGGCGGCGACAATGGCTTCGAGACGCGTCCGGGGTTTGGGCTCGTGGAGCGCAGTTTGAAGTTCCCCATCGAATGCGCCCGCCAGTTCCTTCTCACGATCCGTCATCGCACGGAGAGCGAAAGACCGCAGCGTGTCAGCGTACTTGGCGGTCAGGAGTTTCGACAGCACCGTGCGGGTGAAGTCGCCGTTTCCGTCGGCTAGTTTGACGGCGAAGAGCGCGGCAATTCCGGAATTCAGGGACGGCGGGTTTTCCAGCAACGTGAACAGAGCTTTCTTTGCCTCGTCATTGAGACCCTTCCTCACGAGCGCCCGCTGTGCCTCCATCCGCCGCCGGGCGCTGGGGCTTTCCAGGAGCTTAACCAGTTCGGCGTCACTGGCTTTGGTGAAATCCGGCAGCGGTTCCGGCGTGTAGCCTTTGGGTTTCACGGTGACGATATAGCCGACCTCTTCGCCGGCGTAGTTGAAGGTCGCACCACGCCAGCTTGCGGCGTAGATGCGGCTCATGGCGTCCACATCTACGTCAGTGACGCGGGTCATGCCGATGAATTCGCGAACGTCATCTTTGAAGGTCGCGCCGTTCGGCGTGACGTGATGGCTGTAGGTCCAGTTGCGGCCCCAGTCGCAGGTGAGCGGGACGCTGGCGTAGCGCTCAGGGAAGCCCGGCTCATTCAAATAACACCCGCCGCAGCCGGAACCACCGCCGTATTCCGCCAGCGGCTTGATGTATTCGTCCGGGAAATTCATGTAGAGTCGCGGGTAGCCGTGGTCTTCGAGGCCGGTGAAATGGTGGAAGCGCATGTCCCAGCCGCCGCCGTCGTTGGTGTTGTCGCGGCAAAAGGCGTCGAGTGCCGGGCTCATGGCGACATCGAGAATGTTGCGTGTGCCAGTGCTGTAGATTTGCAGTTCCGTGCCGTCGGGCCGGACGCGAATGACGCCGCCGCCACGGTGCTGAAGCTTGCGGCCATCGGTGCCCTCGGCTTCCACGAATCCGAAATCCCCGCCGGCAATGTAGAGCCAGCCATCAATGCCGAGAGTGAGGCCATTCGTCGTATGATCTGCCGGGCGGTCTTTGAAGCCGAACGCAATATTCTTCACTAGAATCTTCTGCTCGTCACTGACGCCGTCGCCATTGTGATCAATGAACGCGCTGAGGTGCGGCGGGTGGACGAGATAAAGCCGGTCATGGTCCCAGACGGAGCCGCGCGGGCTGTCCACATCGGGAACAAAGACCTTGCGTTCATCAGCACGGCCATCGCCGTCGGTGTCACGGAGACGAATGATGCTGCCGCGGTGCAGGGCGCGGTCCAGGCTGCCGTTCTTGTCCGAAGAAACGTAGAGCGTGCCGTCCGGCGCAGCGGAAATATAGACCGGGTAGTTCGCCATCGCCGGGGTGGAGAAGACGGCGACGTCGAATTCCTTTGGAACCTTCACGTCGCTAAGAATCTTCTCATCGCCGGGGACGGCGACGCTGGGAACGAGAGAGACGAAACAGATGAAACAAATGAGAACTTTGTGCATGATGAAAACGGGGAGGGCATTCTACGCCGGCAAAATTCCCGCCTGTCACCCGGTGAGCCATTGCACCAGCTCGAGACAAACGCGGCTGCCGAAGCAAATTACAAATCAAGTCCTGGGCTTAGCCGTCCTTGCTAATCAGGAATGCCGCGACCGCTACGACGATACCGACGGCCACCAGTGCAGCCATGACCCAAAGAAAAATGACGCGATCTTTTTCGGCCTCACGTTTGGCGTGGTTGACACGCTCCGTCCGGCCGAACCGGTGAATATGGCGCGCCTTCGATACGAAGGGATCCTTCACGTTCGAGCGTTCATGACTGCGTCGCCAACTGGAAAACTCATCAGGCATCTAAAAAAGGGGGAGGGTGAACAGTGATTAACCCCATGGAATGAGGATCGGGCAAGAACTATTTGCGATAGTTTGCAATTCGTTTGAAGAACCTCATGCAAAGGTCCTTTCTCTAATAAGAGATTCTTTAAATAGAGAAGTACTCATCATAGTAAGGGCGGTGAATAACCCCAGGAAGCGTGTTCCTCGGCCCCGGGTGAGGCGTTCCACGGGTTACCGGGTCGTTTGTAACCGGCGACGGATCCCGGTGAATAGTGCCGGGGTGGAGTTATTCGAGTGGTATGCACATGTCAGGAGCAGGTCCATTCACCGGGTTGTTCGCAGCAGGTGAGGAAGGGTTTTCGATTCGGTCCCGGACGAAGGCCTTCACCTGATCAGAGGCCAGCGCCGCCTCAGCGGCAGCGGTTTCGGCCAGTTTCTTGCTTAACCCGCTGCCAGTGCCAAGAGTGCAACCCTTCCAGTCCACCCGGGCGACAAACCGTTTTTGGTGATCCGGGCCCTCCGAGGCGATGATGGTGTAATGCGGGCTGCTTGCGGAAAGCGCCTGGAGCATTTCCTGGAGCTGGCCTTTCGGGTTCACCTCTTTTGGTTCCGCTGTGATGCGCGCCAGTTCTGTGGCGCAGAGACGCAGAATTACGGAGCGCGCTGCTTCGAGACCACCGTCGAGGTAGATAGCGCCGAGGAGTGCTTCAAAGGCATCGCTGAGCGTGCTGGAGCGGTCACGGCCGCCCGAGGCTTCCTCACCGCGACCCATGAGCAGATGCGCCCCCAGGCCCCGGGCCCGGGCGTAAACTGCGAGAGCGGTCCGTGACACCAGCCGCGCCCGGAGTTTAGTCAAATTGCCTTCATTGTAGTCAATGAACGTGCGGAACAATTCGTGGGTGAAAACAAGCTGCAGAACGGCGTCACCGAGGAATTCCAGCCGCTGATTATCAAAGTGCGCCCGGTGTGTCTCGTAGGCGAGGCTTGGGTGCGTGAGCGCTTCTGCGAGCAGGAGCGGATTTTGAAAAGTGTAGCCAAACTGCTCTTCGAGCGATGGCGTGGCGGTGGCGGGTTTCACTGGTCTGATGGTGAGGGGCGCACGACCGGGCACCGCCTGCGGTGTCCTGTCCTGCGACCCTGTTGGCAAGAATGGGGTGATCGACGGGGCTCGAACCCGCGACAACCGGAATCACAATCCGGGGCTCTACCGACTGAGCTACGACCACCATATTCCCGCATGGGCGGCACGTCCCCTAATGCGCCCCGCCGCGGTTTTCCAGGTGAAATTTCCGGTAATCGTGGAACGGGCCGATTTTTCGGCAGACGGGCAATTGCGTCCCGGCACGCTGTCCCCATACTCGCGCCCATGGATTTCCGGAAACGAATCATCGCCCCCTCTGTTCTCGCCGCCGACTGGAGCCGCCTCGCGGACGAATGCTCGCGCGCCATCCGCGCCGGCGCCGACTGGCTCCACCTCGACGTCATGGACGGCCACATGGTGGACAATATCTCCTTCGGTCCGGCCTTCGTCGCCACCATTCACCGCACCAACGATATCTTCCTTGACGTGCATCTCATGATCGAACGGCCCGACCACTTCCTCGA
>JANOZA010000338.1:0-1571 GCA_031429155.1 Verrucomicrobiota bacterium
CGGCGATGGTGGAGGTGGTCGCGCCGCAGCCGGGGCAGGCGATTTGCGATCCGGCGTGCGGGACGGGTGGGTTTCTGCTGGCGGCGCATGATTACATCGCGCGGATCCCCGGCCTCGACCGGGCGCAAAGGAAAAAACTCAAGAGCGGCACGTTCTTCGGCATCGAGCTGGTGGACAGCGTCACGCGGCTCTGCGCGATGAACCTGCTGTTGCACGGCATCGGCGGGTCCGGGCCGGACGGGCGGGAATCGGAAGAAGACTTGCCCGTCGTCACCAAGGACGCGCTGGCCGGGAAGCACGGCGAATACGAGATCGTCCTGGCCAATCCGCCGTTCGGTAAGAAGAGCAGCGTGACCATCGTCAACGAGGCAGGCGAGTCGTCCAAGGAGAGTCTCATCATCAACCGCGACGATTTCTGGGCGAGCACGAGCAACAAGCAGCTCAATTTTCTCCAGCACATTTTCACCATCCTCAAGCAGCACGGCCGCGCGGCGGTGGTGTTGCCGGACAACGTGCTGTTTGAAGGCGGCGCGGGCGAAACTATCCGGCGCGAATTGCTCAAGCAGGCGGACGTGCATACGCTCCTGCGCCTGCCCACCGGCATCTTTTACGCGCAAGGCGTGAAGGCGAACGTCCTGTTCTTCGACCGCAAGCCCGCGCAGGAAAAGCCGTGGACGCAGAAGCTCTGGATCTACGACCTGCGCACGAACCTGCATTTCACCCTCAAGGAAAACACACTGAAGCGCAGCGACCTCGACGACTTCGTCGCTTGCTACCACACGAAGAACCGCCACGACCGGAAAGAGAGCGAGCGCTTCAAGTCCTTCACCTACGAAGAGCTGGCCAAGCGCGACAAGGTGAACCTCGACATCTTCTGGCTCAAGGACGACGCCCTCGAAGAATCCGCGAATCTCCCCGCGCCAGAAATCATCGCCGCCGACATCACGGCTGACCTCGAAGCCGCGCTGGAGCAGTTTGCGACGATTGCCGAGGATTTGAAAGGCTGAGGGCGTGGATTCCGCCCTCCGTCGGTAGCTGAGTGAATGAAAGGAAGCGTCATGGAGCGGCGAATTCATTCGCCGGCTTGCAAACGCGAAGCGTCTCTCCTGATGGCATCGCTCCTCGGAGAGCCGTCCGGAAGGTGGTAATGTGGCGCTATGCGCGGAACAAGGTCGGCGAATGAATTTCGCCGCTCCTTTACGCATCCATGCTTCGCTGCGCCTTTCCGCACACCGGGCTATCGTTCAGTTTCCTGAGCGCGCTGCGCGAATAGTAGCCCGACAGTCCCTTGGCGGTCGTTCACCATTCGCGAAGCGACACTTTTCGCTAGCTCCTTTCGCCGCTCGCCAACCCAAAACTCCCTGCCGCTATGCCAAACTGGGATCTCCATCGGCATTAAACAAAACACCGAAGCATTCATCCGCACCGCCATCAATCGCCCGCCACTCCTACCGCTGATAAATCGGGAGGAAGTGGTTTTTCACCGCGAGCGAGAGGACTGCGAGCGAGGTCGCATAGACTTTTCCGCCCTGTCGTTCTTCGCCGCCTTCGCCTTCCCATGAGCCGTCGGC
>JANOZA010000339.1:0-5369 GCA_031429155.1 Verrucomicrobiota bacterium
GCAGGCAACACTGGCGGACTCACCCGCTGGATAATAATATTCCGCCCGCCCTCCGCCACGGTGCGGGTAGCCTGGACTTCGTAGCGGACTTCCCGTGCCGGTGTGGCGGCAGCGTTTGCGGCGTCGGCGGCGTCGGTGGCCGCAGCGGCGTTGGCGGGACCGGCTTCCTGGGCCGCCAGGCTGGCGGCACCCAAGAGGGCCGTGAGAGCGAAGACAATCTGGCCGGCGTTGGGTTGGGTGGTTTTCATGTTTTGAGTAGCTTGGTTCAGGTGTGGTGGTGATTTAGTTTCGCCATTGTCGCTACGTTTGTGGAGGGGATGTGCAGTGGAATCCTAGCAGGGAGCCCGCGCATGGCGAGGAAATTGTTGCGAGTATTTTGATTCTTCGTTCAAAGAACCCGCCACTGCGGCAGGCCAGTCTGTGCGAAGCGTCGCGTTCCACTTGGAGCTTGAATCCGCAAATGCCGCTGATAGACAGCCCACTCGCCATCGTATTTTCCGCCCCCTCTCCAAACCCCACCCTATATTCGTATGAAGCTCTCGTCATTCCTCCCGCTGCTCGCGGGGCTGCTCACTGTCTCCTCCTCCCCAGTCCGCGCCGATGAGGCGCAGGCACTCGACATTTTCGATGGGACGTCGCTCAAAAACTGGGATGGCGATCCGCGGTTTTGGAAGGTGGAAGACGGGTGCATCACCGGCCAGACGACGAAGGAAGTGCCGACCGAGAGCAATACCTTCCTGAAGTGGACCGGCGGCGAGGTGGATGACTTTGAACTGACGGCGGAATATAAATTGATCGGCGGTAACAGCGGCATCCAGGTGCGCAGTTTCCCGTTGGAGGGCAAGCAGTGGGCGGTGGGCGGGTATCAGGCGGATTTTGAGGCCGGCGACCGGTATTCCGGGATCATCTACGGTGAGCAGTTTCGCGGCATCCTCGCGGATCGGGGTCAAAAGACGGTCATCGGAGCGGACCACAAGCCGGTGGTGAAGGAACAGTTCGCCAAATCCGAGGATCTCGCAAAGGCAGTGAAGAAGGAAGACTGGAATGCCATCCGGGTGCTGGCCAAAGGCTGGACAGTCGAGAACTACATCAACGGTACCCTCACGGCGAGCGTCACCGACGAAGACAAGGAGCAGCGCCGCCGCGGCGGTCTGCTCGCGTTGCAACTTCACGCCGGTCCTCCCATGAAGGTGCAGTTCCGCAATATCAAACTGAAGCGCCTCCCGCTCGGCGACGTTAAGAAAGTCGTCTTCATCGCCGGTCGCCAAAGCCACTCCCCTGGAGATCACGAGCACCGCGCTGGCTCGATGCTGCTGGCCAAATGCCTCAACACCGCCGCGGGTGACAAATTTTACGCCACCGTTTACAGTAATGGCTGGCCGGCTGATCCGACGAAGTTTCAGAACGCCGACGCCATCATTATGTATTGCGACGGCGGTGGCGGGCACATGGTGAATCCTCACCTCGCGGAAGTGGATGCCGCCGCCGCGCGTGGTGCCGGAGTGGGCTGCATTCATTATGGCGTCGAAGTCGAGAAGGGTCCGTCCGGCGATGCTTTCCTCAAGTGGATCGGCGGCTACTTTGAAATGAACTGGAGCGTCAATCCGCACTGGGAGGCAGAATACAAGGTGCTGCCGAAGCACGCCGTCACTACTGGTGTCGAGCCCTTCAAAGCCAACGATGAATGGTACTACCACATGCGTTTCCGCGAGGGCATGAAGAACGTTACCCCTATCCTTACGGCTTTGCCGCCGGCAGAAACCCTGAGCCGGCAGGATGGCCCCCACAGTGGTAATCCCGCCGTGCGGGAGTCCGTCGGCAAAGGTGAAGCGCAGCACATGATGTGGGTCAGCGAAAACGAGGGAGGCAGCCGCGGATTCGGATTCACCGGCGCGCACTACCATCGGAACTGGAAGGAAGACAACTTCCGCAAAGTCGTGCTCAATGCTATTGCCTGGATATCCAAGTCGGAAGTCCCCGCCGGCGGCATCCAAACGCCGCAGCCGACGGACGAGGAGATGAAGGCGAATTTGGACAAGAAGTAGCCGTGAGTTCCCCTCTGGCTGCTTTGCCGGGCCACCTTCGTTTTCCGCAAAAAGGCGGAAATTAGTCTTTCCGATCGGAAACTTTCTCGCTTAACTCGTGTTTAACCGCCCTGCGGCTACAAGACACGGCAAGGCTGATGCGATGAAAGTTCCCCCCCTCCAAAGCTCCATCGTTTGCGCGATCCACCCACAGGAGATCGCCCGGCACAGCGTGTTGGCTGCCGTGTTGATCCTGTGTGGCGCGGCCAGCATCCAGTCAGCCCCGGCCGCGCCCCCTCTCTTCCTGTCCAACGCTGTGGAGATATCTCACAGCACCGAACAGGGCAAAACCTACTCACTGGAAGAGTCGAGCGATCTCCTGGTTTGGAAAACAATCGCCGGGCCGGTCTTTGGAGACGGCGAAGACACAGGTGATCTCATTGGCGCGGAACCCGGCGACCACTTCTATCGCCTGAAAGTGGCAACGCTTCCAGCCGGCGGCAAGTCCCGGTGGGCGATGTCAGGCTGTCGCATGATCATGAACACCGCAGCAGGCGTCTGCCGCATGGCTTTCGATGAAAATGCCACGGGTACCATGACGAGGGAATCCGGCACCACCGGGTTCACATGGGCCTGGAAGCGCGATGGTCTCGACACCGGAGTCGCGATCATTACCTGGCCTGATCAAATCGTCGAGACCATGACCATGCAGTTCAAGGGATTGAACGCCGGGGTCTTTTCCAGTCTGAAAACTCGCGACGGTCTGCCGGCGGGATCCGTGGCAGGCACGTTTCGCGATGCGGCAGAGCACAGTCTTGAACCAGTGGTGCCCGTCGTGTTGGGCAATGCCCTGCTCGCCTTTTCCGGGACTGGTCGCGCTGTCGGTGTGACCGTAAGTGCCGATGGCTCCGCAGGCATAACAAGTCCGGCTGGCGCGGCGAGCTACTCATGCGCCTATACCATCACCGGCCCGGCTACCGCTGATTTGGACATGATATGCGCCAACGGCGTTACTGAGTCATGGAGCCTGACATTCACCGGCCCGTCCTGCGGCGATTGTTCGTGGACATCAGCACGAAATGGAGTGCCGCGCCGCACTTCTGCCGGATCGTTCACCATCGCGCCGCGCTGACCGCGTGTCAGATGGCGCTGCCCATCAGCGGATCGGTGATACTTTCCACTCCGGTCTCACAGTGACCGGCAAAACGCTGGGAAAATGAGGGGAAGCCTTTCACCGTGAACAGGACATCGTACCATCCGTGGCTCTTCTCTACAGGAAACGCCAGTTGCATGGGTTTGCCGTGCTCCACTTCTTGTTCAGATGCGGTGGTGTTGTAGCCGAGAATTTCAGCGCGGACCGTGAGTTGCTGTTTTGGGTCGAGATTGGCGAGAAAGAAGATGACATCGCCGGCCTGGTCAGGAGCCAGCGTGATGTCGAACTGCGGATCCGACGCATCGCCACGGAACTCGCGATAGAAGCCGTTTGGCCCGTGCACGCGCAGATGGTAAGCGGAATCCGCGAAGCTTTTCAGCGGCCAAAGCTCAGCGACACTTTCGCCGGCGGCGACGGCGAAGGACCAGGCGCGGCCATTGGTCATGCTGTCCTCATTGGCGGCCCGATGGGCTCCCGGCGCATAGACATGAAACGGCGCTCCTGCAGCACGATCACCGAATCGTTTCCTCCGGGCATCGAAGGTGATGCCAAACGCGCTGCGGTCTGAGTTGAGCGAACCATGCACGCCAAGTTCGTAGGGCAGGGGACACGCGGGCCGCGTTCCCTTTTCCTGACGCGGCATCGCGGGTAACTCCGCCAGCGATTTCTTCGCCAGTGCTATTTCCGTGGCACTCAATGGCCGGGGAGTGGCCGGCTGCTCCTTAAACTGCGCTCGATGCACCGTGCTCAGAAAAATACTCCGATCCATCCTGCCTGGAACTGCGGCCTGCTTTTCCGGCGCAGGCCGGAAGGCGGAAGTGAGATCCCCGCAGACTGCACGCCGCCATGGGGTGATGTTCGTTTCGCGGACCGGAATGCCTGACTTCTTCGTCAGAAACTTTTCGAGGAACTGCAGGATGGAGGTGTGATCAAAAGTTTGCGAGCAGACGTAGCCGCCGCGGCTCCACGGCGACGCGATGACGAGCGGCACGCGATAGCCGAGCCCGATGGGCCCCGTGTGAGTTGTGGCGATGGGATTGGTCGCGCGCAGTTTCTGCTCCTGCGCCGCGCGGACAAACTCCAGTTCCGTCTGAAGCCCCGCCGAAGCCTTCCCTGTCGCTGGTGCCTGCGGATCGGGCGGCACGAATGGCGGGATGTGGTCGAAGTAGCCGTCGTTTTCGTCGTAGCAGAGTATGAAGATCGTCTTCCTCCAGACCTCCGGACGGCTTGTCAGGATGTCCAGCGCCTCAGCGATATACCACGCGCCATACCACGGTGAGTCCGGGTGATCTGAGAACATCTGCGGCGCGACGAGCCATGAGACTGCGGGCAGAGTTCCCGCAGCGACATCGCTACGAAACCGATGCAGGACGTCGCCGCGCGGCACTTTCATGCGGCGAGTCTTTCCGCCGTCGTTATAAGTCACTTCCTCCAGTTCCCGATAGTGGGGATCGGCTTCATTTGTTGAGAAAGCCTTTCGGTGCAGTTCCTTTCGTTGATCCGGCAGCGCCTGCCAGTTTGCCTCCGACCACTTTTCGACTTCCTTGCGGTAGTAGTCCAGCGTCCGCGCCCCGGCTTCCGCTTCCTGTTCCATCTCCGGCGTCCAGGGTTTCGGGCGCTGCTGCATGTCCTTCACAGCCGCCGCGACATCCTTGAGCTTTGCTGCCAGACAGGCGCGGTGTTGCCGGGCAAACCGCACGCCGTATTTCTCAAAATACTCCAGCGCATTGTCGCCGAAATTTCCCAGCCATGGGCTCGCCTCGCTGCTGAGACCGGTGTGGACGTAGAGTTCGTTTTGATACACCCGCCAGGGGATGCCGACTTCCTCAAGGCGTTCGGGGAAAGTCATCCACGGCAGTCCGGGCGCGGCTTCGGCGTCACTATTGCGCACGCAGGCCTTGGCTGTCGGATCGGTGCTGCCGCGAATGGTGCCGCTCCAGAGATGAAGACGGTTGGGGTTCGTTCCGGTCAGGCAGGAACAGAAGTTCTGATCGCAAGTAGTGAAAGCATCAGCCAGAGCGTAGTAGAACGGCAAGTCATCCCGCGTGTGAAAACCCAGCGTCAGTGGGAGATGCGCGTTGGCCTGTCGCCCTTGAGGCGGACCCCGAAATTCGGGCCAGGAGCTAAGCTATGATTTGTGGAGGTCGGGTGCGGGGAGTAAACCCCAACCACACCACACCAAATGAAAGCCA
>JANOZA010000340.1:0-4313 GCA_031429155.1 Verrucomicrobiota bacterium
CTCCATGGAACAAAACTACAGCGTCGATGTCCGCGATTTCAGCCTCTGGTATGGCAAATTCCAGGCGCTGCTCAGCGTGAGCGCCTCGTTCAAGCCCGGGATCATCACCTCCATGATCGGCCCCTCCGGCTGCGGCAAGACGACGCTCCTGCGCTCCATCAACCGCATCAACGAGCGCTACGGCAACGTCACCACCTCGGGCATCATTACGGTGCTCGGCAAAAACATTCTCGATGCCGATGTCTCCCTCGCCAGCCTGCGGAAGCGCGTCGGCATGGTCTTTCAGCGCCCCAATCCGCTGCCGATTTCCATCTACGAGAACATCGTCTTCGGCATCAAGTCCCACACGCCTGGCCGCGAGCGTCAGCGCGACGTGATGGACGCCGCCGTCGAGTCCGCCCTGCGTGAAGTCTCGCTCTGGGACGTCGTGAAAGACGACCTCCAGCGAAAAGCCACCGAACTCACGCTCGAACAGCAGCAGAAACTCTGCATCGCCCGGCTCCTGCCGCTAAAGCCTGACATCATTCTAATGGACGCGCCATGCTCGGCCCTCGACGCTACCGGCATTGAGCGCATTGAGGAACTAATCACTGGCCTCAAGGAACGCTTCACCATTATCATGGTCACGCACAACATGGCTCAGGCCCGCCGCGCCAGTGACGAGTGCATCTTCATGCTCATGGGCGAGATCATTGAGCACGCGCCAACCCGCGACATGTTTTTCAATCCAAAGCACGAGAAGACCGCCATGTACATCGAAGGGCGGTACGGTTGACCGTTCGCGGTGCTCAGTGCCCGGTTCTCCGGCGCAGGGCACCGAGTAACATTCCGCCCTGAGCCTTACAATTTCACAACCTCCTCCCTACTCCCATGCCCAACGAAACCAGACACATTCTCGGCGTGTTCGAAGACGCCATCGCTCACCTTAACGCCGACATTCTGCGCATGGGCCAACTGGCTCAGGCGAATTTAGAATCCGCCATGAGCGGGCTGTTGGAGCGCAGCGACGATCTCGCCAACCGCGCCATCGCCGACGACGAGCTTGTGGACGATCTGGAGAAGCGCATTGATCGCGAAGGCGTGGAGCTGATCATGAAATTCGGCCCCGTGGCCAGGGATCTGCGCCGCATCATCTCCACGATGAAGGCCGCGTCAGCCATTGAGCGCATTTCCGACCACGCCGTCGCCCTCGCGCGCCGGGCCAAGCGCATTAACGAGCGCGCCGCCCTGCCGGAAACGGAAGCCCTGCGCCGCACCTACGAACTCGCCGCCGCCATGCTCAAGGACGCCGTCAGTTCCTTCTGCGGCGGTGACCTCCAGTCCGCACTCATGATTCAGGGCCGCGATCTTGAGTTGGACAACGAGTATCGCTTCTACAACTCCCGGGTCACCAGCCGGATGCAGGAAGACCCTGCCAACATCCCCGACTACGTGGACCTCCTCTTCTGCGCCCGCTTCATCGAACGCATCGGCGATCAGTCCGTCAACATCGCGGAAGACGCTGTCTATTTGCTCACCGCCATGGACATCCGCCACGGCGGCGAGCTGCCAAAGGCGAAATAGTTGCCTGCTCATTTCCGGCTACCCGGTGGCCATCATGGAGTTCGGTGAACTTCATCCTTTTCCATCCTGTCTTCTGGTGAGGACGGCGGGATGCGGCGCAGTGTCCATAGCACGACGAGCACTACGATGAGCGCGAGCAGGGAGAAGCCGGCTACACGCCGCCGGGCTGTGGGCAATCGGGGCACGGTGTAATTATAATACGTGACGTTGCTTCGGTCTGCTGTAGTTGCGCTTGCGGAGAGCGGTCGCTCCACGATCCCGCCGGAGGCATCCGAGTTTTAACCAAGCCCAGGTTTTAAACCGGGGTCAGTTCGATGCTGTCGTCGCCGTCCTTCTTCTTTTTGGCGGGCTTGGCGGGAGCTTCGCGTTCGAGGCCACTGATAGCCTCCAGCTTTTGCGCATCAGCGTCGAGGATGGCCTGGCGGAGGTTAACCTGACGGCGCTCTGCCCACCACAGCACGACCGGACTGGCGATGAAGATGGTGGAATACACTCCGCTGATCATGCCGATGAGCATGGTGAACGAGAAGTCGGCCATGGCCTTGCCGCCAAAGAGATACATGGCCAGCACTGCAAGGCCGGTGACACCGGAGGTAATGATCGTGCGGCTTAGAGTGTCGCTGATGGACTGGTTGAGGATTTGCTTGAGGTCGCCCTTCTTCGTGCGGAGATTCTCCCGCACGCGGTCGAAAATGACGATGGTGTCGTTAATCGAGTAGCCGGCGATGGTGAGGAAGGCACCAATCAGGATGAGGCCGATTTCCTTGCCGCACAGCGCGCAGACGCCAACGGCGATGATGACGTCGTGGAAAATGGCCACGATGCCGCCGATGGCGAAGGGCATTTCAAAGCGGAAAGTCAGGTAGATAAAGATTCCCACCATACCGAGCACGAGCGCCCAGATGGATCGGGTTAGCATTTCACCACCGACGGATGAGCCCATCGTTTCCGTGCTGGAATTGGTGATGAGGGCGGACTTGGCGGTATCGCCACCGGCGAGATCCTTGATGAGTTCGGCCTTGATGGAAGCGGCGGTGCCAGGGGCGGTGCGGATGTTGATGTATTCCTCGGCTCCGATCGGCTTCACGGTGCCGAGGTTGAGGCTTTCCTTGCTTTCGTGATTCCAGTCGGAGAGTGATTTCTCAACTGCCGCGAGATCCGCGCCAGGGATGTTCTTGAGGCTGATCTGATCGCCGCCCCGCAGTTCATAGCCGAGCACCTTGTTTCCTTTGACGGCGACAATGGCAATGCAGGCGGCACAGAGGACGCCGGAGATGCTGAGCCAGAGCTTCCGCTTGCCCATGAAGTCATAGAGGCGGTTTTGGATGAGGCTCATGAAGCTGAGCGTCTTCAATCCCGATTTGTGCAGCCAGAGGAAGCAAACCCGGGTGATGACGAGCGCGGAGAACATGGAGGCGATCAGGCCGATGGTCAGCGCGAGTCCGAATCCCTGAATGGCGCCCGTGGCGATGGCGATCATGATGACGGACGTGATGAGCGTCGTCAGGTTGGAGTCAAAGATGGCGCTGAAGGCCTTGTCGTAGGAGGCGTTGATGGCGGTATCGAGCGTGCGCCCGGCCTGGAATTCCTCGCGCATCCGTTCGTAGATGAGCACGTTGGCATCAATGGCCATGCCCAGCGTGAGGATGATACCGGCGATGCCAGGCATGGTCAGCGTCTGGTCGAAAATACGCATGGCTCCCAGCAGGAGCAGCAGGTTAATCACCAGGCCGATGACGGCGATGATGCCGGAGAGCCGGTAATAGAGCATCATGAAGACCAGCGTGAGGCTCAGTCCGACCATGGTGGAGGTGAGGCCTTGCTGCACTGTCGCTTCACCGTAGGTCGGCGAGATGATGCTGGACTGCTCGACGAGCAATGGATTCTCCAGAGGGTTCATCAACTGGCTGGAGAGTTCGATGGCTTCCTCTTCGCTGAAACTTCCGGTGATTTGGAAGTTGCTGCCGAAGATGTCGTTTATCCTCGGCGCGGAGACGACTTCAAACTCGTTTGGCGTATTTTCGAGCACGATGGCCATCGGTTTACCGATGTTTGCCTTCGTCAGTTCCTTCATCTTGTCTCCGTCATCGCTGTCTAGTTCGACGGCGATGTGGTAATTGATGGCTCCGGGCTCAAGCATGGCCCCGGCGTAGTCCACGCTTTTGCCGGACATCTCGGCCTTGTTTTTCACCCAGAGGAACTTGTTCGGCTTCGGCCGCTGCCGCTTCTCCGCAGGAGTCAATGCATCGGAAATCTTTCGCTCGGCCTCGCTTTCGGCGAGGTAGCGCATCTTTTCGAAGCCAGGATTGACGGTGGTGTCTTCGGCTGTGGTGAATTTGAATCCTTCGACACCGCCGACGGAGTCTGGTTCCACGAGTCGAAACTGGAGCCGGGCGACTTTCTCGATCGTTTCCTCACTTTTCTTGATTTGTTCGTCGGACAGACCGGGGACTTCTACATACAGGCGGTCAGTGCCCTGTGGGGTCACGGTCACGTCTCTGCTGCCGGTTGGGTTGAGTCGCTTGTCAATAATGGACTGGGCCTGCGCGAGTGCGCCCTGGGTGACCGGGCGGTCCTTGGCAGGCTGGACACGGACGAGAAATGAAGCCCCACCCTTGAGGTCAATGCCGCGCTTCACGCCGTCTCCTTCGGTGATACAGAAGACACTGAATCCAGCGAGCAGGATCGCGAGGAAAGTGCCGGTGAGCCGCTTCCGCCGGTCCGTGGTAGCCATGAAATAGGCGAGGAAC